>CANNNB010000020.1 GCA_947505995.1 Comamonadaceae bacterium | reverse complement strand
ATGGATTTCCTTGGGTGTGATGAACTTTCAACCTTCTGAGTTCGCCAAGTTGGCCGTCATCATTTACGCATCCGACTACATGGTGCGCAAGATGGAAGTGAAAGAACGCTTCTTCCGCGCTGTTCTGCCAATGGGCGCAGCAGTGGCCTTGGCCGGTATCTTCTTGTTGGCTGAACCTGACATGGGTGCCTTCTTGGTGATTGCCATCATTGCCATGGGTATCTTGTTTTTAGGCGGTGTCAATGCCCGGATGTTCTTCTTGATTTTGGCCATCTTGGTATTTGCCTTTGCCATGATGATTGCTGCATCACCATGGCGCCGTGAGCGCATTTTTGCGTACCTCGATCCTTGGGATCCCACTCACACTTTGGGCAAAGGCTATCAGTTGTCGCACTCGCTTATTGCCATTGGCCGTGGGGAAATTTTTGGTGTGGGCTTGGGTGGCAGTGTTGAAAAACTGCATTGGTTACCAGAAGCGCACACCGATTTCTTGCTGGCTGTCATTGGAGAAGAGTTTGGCTTGGTGGGCGTGGTTGCCGTGATTGGCATGTTCTTGTGGCTCAGCCGCCGCATCATGGTCATTGGCCGTCAAGCCTTGGCCCTTGATCGAACCTTTGCAGGTTTGGTGGCGCAGGGTGTTGGTATTTGGATTGGGTTCCAGTCCTTCATCAACATGGGTGTTAACTTGGGTGCATTGCCCACCAAAGGTTTGACCTTGCCGCTCATGAGTTATGGCGGGTCGGCAATTTTGATGAATTTGATCGCCATTGCCATCGTGCTTCGAATTGATGCCGAGAACAAACAAATGATGCGAAGGGGCCGAACATGAGTCACTGCGCATTGATCATGGCGGGCGGTACAGGTGGACACATTTTCCCAGGTTTGGCAGTGGCTGAATCTTTGCGAGATGCAGGATGGCGCGTGCATTGGTTGGGTGTGCCGGGCAACATGGAAAGTCAATGGGTTCCAGAGCGAGGTTTCCCCTTTGAGCCAGTGTCGTTTGGCGGTGTGCGCGGCAAGGGTTTGACCAGTTTGGTTTTCTTGCCTTTGAAGTTGCTCAAAGCTTTCTGGCAAAGCATTCAAGTGGTTCGACGCGTGAAGCCCGATGTGGTGGTGGGCCTGGGTGGCTACATCACTTTTCCGGGCGGCATGATGTCAGTTCTTTTGGGCAAACCTTTGGTCTTGCACGAACAAAACTCAGTGGCTGGCATGGCCAATAAAGTATTGGCTGGCGTGGCAGACCGCATTTACAGCGCTTTCCCCAATGTCTTGAAAAATGCCATTTGGGTGGGCAATCCTTTGCGCCAAGATTTTTTGAATAAACCTGCACCTGCTTTGCGTTTTGCAGGCCGCACAGGCCCCCTCAAGTTGTGGGTGGTCGGCGGCAGTTTGGGTGCTCAAGCTTTGAATGACTTGGTGCCCAAGGCATTGGCTTTGTTGCCAGAACACAAGCGTCCGGTTGTGGTCCATCAAAGTGGCGCCAAGCAAATTGAAGCGCTGCAAGCAAATTACGCCAAAGCAGGTGTGCAGGCCGAACTCACGCCCTTCATAGACGATACGGCACAAGCTTTTGCAGAGGCTGATCTGATTATCTGCCGCGCCGGAGCTAGCACTGTGACCGAAATTGCAGCCGTGGGCGCAGCTGCAATTTATGTGCCTTTCCCCTTTGCCGTCGATGACCATCAAACCACCAACGCCAACTTCTTGGTAAGTCAAGGCGGTGGCTGGCTCATGCCGCAAGCGCAACTCACTGCTGAAGCTTTGGCAGAACGCTTGAGCAGCATCACGCGTGAAGAACTGCTGGCCTGCGCAGAAAAAGCCTGGGCTCTCAAAAAGACGGAGGCTACCCGTGAAGTGGTGGCTGCTTGTGAGGCATTGGCCGCATGAAGCACGCTATTCGTCACATTCACTTCATTGGCGTCGGTGGCTCTGGCATGAGCGGTATTGCCGAAGTCTTATTTAATTTGGGTTACACCATTTCAGGCTCTGATTTGTCAGACAGCAGCACCCTTAAACGTTTGGCGGCCTTGGGCATTCAAACGCATGTGGGACACAGTGCCGAAAACGTTCAGAGTGCCGATGCAGTGGTCACTTCTACCGCCGTGAAGTCTGATAACCCTGAAGTTTTGGTTGCCCGAGCACGTCATATTCCGGTGGTGCCGCGCGCTGTCATGCTGGCCGAATTGATGCGCATGAAGCAAGGCGTGGCCATTGCGGGCACCCACGGCAAAACCACCACCACCAGTTTGGTGGCCAGTGTTTTGGCCGAAGGGGGCCTGGATCCAACCTTTGTCATTGGGGGGCGCTTGAACAGTGCAGGCACGAATGCCAAGTTGGGCACAGGTGAGTACATTGTGGTGGAGGCCGATGAATCGGATGCCTCTTTCCTGAATTTGTTGCCTGTGATGGCCGTGGTCACCAACATCGATGCCGACCACATGGAAACTTATGGTCATGATTTTGAAAAATTGAAGTCGGCCTTTGTTGAGTTTCTACATCGCATGCCGTTTTATGGCACAGCCATTTTGTGCTCAGACGACCCTGGTGTTCAAAGCATTGTCGATCAGTTGGCCCGTCCCGTGACCACCTATGGACTGGAAGAAGGTGCACAAATTAGAGCGGTTGATGTTCGAGCAGACAACGGTCAAATGCATTTCACTGTGCAGCGCCGTAATGGTGTGGTCTTGCCCGATCTGCCCATAGTTTTGAACTTGCCAGGTTTGCACAATGTCTTGAATGCTTTGGCCGCAATTTCTGTCGCCGTAGAGCTGGGTGTTGAAGACGCAGCCATCCAACGCGCCTTGGCTCAGTTCAAGGGTGTTGGCCGACGCTTCCAGCGTTATGGTGATGTGAAGCTTTTGAAGCAAGCCGGTAGCTTTACCTTGATTGACGACTACGGACATCACCCGGTTGAAATGGCTGCCACCCTGGCCGCTGCGCGCGGAGCTTTTCCTGGACGCCGCTTGGTGTTGGCTTTTCAGCCTCATCGTTACAGCAGAACCCGCGATTGTTTTGAAGATTTTGTCAGCGTCATCGGCCAAGGTGCCGATGCTGTTTTGTTGTCAGAAGTTTATGCAGCGGGTGAGGCACCCATCGTTGCGGCGGATGGTCGAACTTTATCTCGCGCGCTTCGTGTTGCGGGCAAAATTGAACCTGTTTTTGTCGATAAAATTGAGACCATGGCGCAGGCTATTTTTGACAATGCAAAAGACGGTGACATCGTCATTTGCATGGGTGCCGGCTCTATTGGCGCAGTGCCTGCCCAAGTTCAAAAAATGGGAGGTGCTGCATGAGCACAGCTTCTCTGAATTTTGGCAAAGTGGCGGTGCTCATGGGCGGTCAATCGGCAGAGCGAGAAATCTCTTTCATGTCGGGCCATGGTGTACTCGCCGCCTTAAAATCGCAAGGTGTCGATGCACATGCTTTCGATCCCGCAGAGCGCAATTTGTCAGACCTTCAACAAGAAGGGTTTCAGCGCTGCTTCATTGCACTCCATGGCCGCTTTGGCGAAGACGGCACCGTGCAAGGTGCACTTGAATTGTTGGGCATTCCCTACACTGGATCGGGTGTCATGGCCTCCAGCATCGCCATTGATAAAATCATGACCAAGCGAGTTTGGTTGTCAGAAAATGTGCCTACTCCGCGCTATGTGTTGCTCAAGCAAAATAACATGGGCCCTGAAGCCCAAGCACATGTGCTTCAAAGCTTGGGACTGCCTATTATTGTGAAGCCCGCCCGAGAGGGATCCTCCATTGGTGTGACCAAAGTGATGCAGGCCAGTGAGCTGCTGAAAGCGCTTGAAGATGCCGCCCAGTGCGATGCCGATATCTTGTGCGAACAATTTATTTCAGGCGATGAAGTCACTTGTCCAATACTGGGCGAGGGTGATGACGCAAAAGCCTTGCCAGTCATTCGCATCGTTGCACCTGCTGGCAACTACGACTATCAAAACAAATACTTCACAAACGATACTCAGTATTTGGTGCCCTCGGGACTGCCTGAGGCGGAAGAAAAAGCCATTCAAGCCCTTTCCATTAAGGCATACCAAGTTTTAGGTTGCAAGGGTTGGGGCCGAGTTGACGTCATGATCGATGCCTTAACCCGTCAGCCTTCTCTTTTGGAAATCAATACTTCGCCAGGCATGACCAGTCACTCCTTGGTGCCCATGTCGGCCAAAGCGGCGGGCATGACCTACGAAGATTTGTGCATACACCTGCTCGCCTCTGCCAGCTTGGAGCATTCAGGCAGCTCGAAAGGTGGCGCATGAAAAAGCCAGTCGTCTTGCCCATGGATATTCGACTCATGCAATGGACTTCCATCGGCCTGTTTGCGCTGGCCTTGATTTTGTGTGTCGCCAGTAGCATCACTTGGCTACTGCGGCATCCGGTGTTTTCAATTCAAAGCATCACGGTGCGCGGCAATGTCACGCACAGCAACCCAGTCATGTTGCGTGCCAATGTGGTGCCGCAACTCACGGGTAATTTTTTCACCTTGAATTTGTTGCAAGCACGTCATGCCTTCGAGCAAATTCCTTGGATTCGCTCTGCACTTGTCAGGCGAGAATTTCCAAATCGTTTGTCGGTAACTTTAGATGAATTTCAGCCCGTGGCGCAGTGGGGTGGCGAAGGCGATGGCAAATTTTTAAGCCCAGAAGGCACTATTTTTGAGGTCAATGCAGATGATGTAGACAGTGAAGCATTGCCCACCCTGAAGGGGCCGGAATCGCAGGCCAAAATTGTTTTGGAGATGTTCAAATTTCTCAAGCCACGGATGGAAAAGATGGACATGGGTTTGGACAAATTAGAGCTGAGTCAGCGGGGCAGTTGGTTTGCTCAGTTGGAATCGGGCGCAACTTTGGAATTGGGTCATGGAACGCAGCAGGAAATTGGCGACAGGCTTCAATTGTTTTTCAAAACATTGACGCAAGTTACTTCGCGATATGGAAGGACTACAAGCTCCTTGCTATCGGCGGACTTGCGTTACGAGAGTGCTTATGCGCTGAGGTTGAGAGGTGTAACGACCTTGACATCAGACAGTGTGAAGAAACCTTAATTGGCAAATTGAAGATTTAGATCAGAACGGTTGGACATATGGCAAAAGAATACAAAGATTTGGTAGTCGGTCTGGACATTGGAACTTCCAAGGTCATGGTCGTCGTGGCCGAGGTCATGCCAGGTGGCGAATTGAAGCTGGCCGGCATGGGCGTTGCGCCTGGCAATGGTTTGAAGCGAGGTGTGGTGGTCAACATCGACGCCACGGTTCAAAGCATTCAGCAAGCTTTGAAAGAAGCTGAACTGATGGCGGATTGCAAAATCACGCGTGTCAACACCGGCATTACAGGCAGCCACATTCGCGGCCTGAACTCAAGTGGCATGGTGGCGGTCAAGGACAAAGAGGTCACGCCTGCCGACGTCGCGCGGGTGGTTGAAACAGCCCGTGCAATCAACATTTCAACCGATCAGCGCTTGCTGTTGGTGGCCCCCCAAGAATTTGTCATTGATGGCCAAGATGTGAAAGAGCCTATCGGCATGAGTGGCATGCGCCTTGAGGCCAAGGTGCACATCGTGACAGGCGCGCAAAGTGCTGCAGAAAACATCATCAAGTGTGTACGCCGTTGCGGCTTAGAAGTCGACCAACTTTTGCTCAATCCCTTGTCTTCCAGTTTGGCTGTGCTCACTGAAGACGAACGCGAGTTGGGCGTGGCCTGCGTTGACATTGGCGCAGGGACCACCGATGTGGCCATTTTCACCAATGGCGCAATTCGCCACACAGCCGTCATTCCCATCGCCGGTGACTTGATCACCAGCGACATTGCCATGGCACTGCGCACACCCACCAAAGATGCAGAAGACATCAAAGTAGAGAGTGGTTGCGCCAAGCAGTTGTTGGCAGACCCTGAAGCGCAAGTTGAAGTACCCGGTCTTGGTGACCGTGCACCCCGTATGTTGTCCAAGCAAGCCTTGGCCGGTGTGATTGAGCCGCGTGTCGAAGAAATTTTCTCGCTGGTTCAACAAGTGATTCGCGAGTCGGGTTACGAAGAAGTTTTGTCTTCTGGCATTGTGCTCACAGGCGGCAGCGCCGTCATGCCTGGCATGGTTGAGTTGGGCGAGGACATTTTCTTGAAGCCTGTACGCCGCGGCGTTCCCAAATACAACGGTGCCTTGTCTGACATGGTCAGCCAACCGCGCGTAGCCACCGTCATGGGCTTGATGGAAGAAGCCCGTTTGGCTCGCTTAAGAGGTTTCAAAGTTTCGCAGAAGAAGGGTTCGATGAACAATGCCTTCACGCGATTCAAAGATTTCATCGTGGGGAACTTCTGATGGATTGGCGCAAACTTTACTTGGCAAGGGGGAGTCCTCATCAGCGATGTTGAATCCCTCTGTATTCCAAAAAAATAAAATTTTCAAAAATCAATATTTAAGCAACTGCAACAGTTTTAGGAGAGCACCATGAGCATTGAAATGATCCAAGTCGAAGAGTTCAACCAAGGAACGCAAATCAAAGTGATCGGCGTTGGCGGTGGCGGCGGTAACGCTGTTGAGCACATGATCGAGCGCAACGTTCAAGGCGTTGAATTCATTTGCGCCAACACCGATGCACAGGCATTGGCGCGCAGCGCAGCGCACCGATTCATTCAATTGGGTCACACCGGTTTGGGCGCTGGCAGCAAACCAGAAAAAGGTCGTGATGCGGCCGAGGAAGCCATTGAAGACATTCGTGCAGCCATTGAAGGCGCACACATGTTGTTCATCACGGCCGGCATGGGCGGTGGCACTGGCACGGGGGCAGCACCTGTGATTGCTCGCGTGGCCAAAGAGATGGGCATCCTGACTGTGGGTGTGGTCACCAAGCCTTTCGACTTTGAAGGTGGTCGCCGCATGCAAAGCGCTGAATCTGGTTTGGCTGAACTGGAAGCCAACGTAGACTCATTGATCGTGGTGCTCAATGAAAAGCTCATGGAATTGCCAGGCGGTGAAGACATGACGCAAGACGAAGCCTTTGCGCATGCCAACGACGTGCTCAAAAATGCCGTCGGCGGCATTGCAGAAATCATCAATGTGCCAGGCCATGTCAACGTTGACTTCGAAGACGTTCGCACTGTGATGGGCGAGCCCGGCAAAGCCATGATGGGCACTGCTTCGGCCAGCGGCCCTGACCGTGCACGCATCGCATCAGAGCAAGCAGTGGCTTGCCCGCTGCTGGAAGGTATCGATTTGTCGGGTGCCAAGGGCGTGCTGGTGTTAATCAGTGCAGCCAAGGGTTCACTCAAGTTGAGCGAATCTAAGCAAGCCATGAACACCATCCGTGCTTATGCTTCAGAAAGCGCACACGTGATTTACGGTACAGCCTACGACGAAAGCCTGGGCGACGAAATTCGCGTGACCGTGGTGGCCACTGGCTTGTCAAGCCAAGGTGCGCGTCGCACAGCGCCTCCTTTGCAAGTGTTGCGCACAGGTACATACGATGCGCCTTTCACAGTTGACACACACGACGCTGTGTCACCTTCATTGGGTGCTCAAAGTCCAGCCTTGGGCGGCGACTACGGCCGTTTGAACACACCAAGTGTGTGGCGCACCAACCGCACACAAGCTGCTGCCAAAGTCGATGGCATGGCTTCTGCGGGTATGGACGACATTGAAATCCCAGCCTTCTTGCGCAAGCAAGCCGATTGATTTTTTCAAACAATGGGTCTTAAAACCCTGTTCAAGCAAGCTTGGGCCTGAGAATTTAAAATCAGACCATGCTTGCTCAAAGAACCATCAAAACCCTCACCCAGGCAGTGGGTGTGGGTTTGCACAGCGGCCAGCGTGTAGAACTCACGCTTAGGCCTGCTCCGCCCGGCACGGGCATTGTGTTTCGAAGAGTCGACTTGGCAGACCCTGTCGACATTCCCGTCTCTGCGCAAAGTGTCACCGACACACGTTTGGCATCCACCATTTCCAGTGGGCAAGCCAAAGTGCATACCGTCGAGCACTTGATGTCGGCTTGTGCAGGATTGGGTATCGATAATTTGATCATCGACATCACTGCCGAAGAAGTTCCTATCTTGGACGGCTCAGCATCTTCTTTTGTGTTTCTGCTGCAAAGTGCTGGGATTGAATTGCAAAAAGTGGCCAGGCAATTTATCCGTGTTCTTAAAACGGTGGAAGTCAAAGACGGTCAAGGCGAAAACCTCAAGTGGGCCAAGCTTGAGCCCTACGAGGGGTACCGCTTGAGTTTCGAAATTGATTTCCAGCACCCTGCCGTTGACTCAACAGGTCAGCAAGTGGTGTTTGACATGGGGCGTGATGTGTATGCGCGCGACATTGCTCGAGCACGTACTTTTGGCTTCACCAAAGACGTTGAGATGCTTCGCTCTAACGGCTTGGCTTTGGGCGGCGGCCTTGACAATGCCATTGTGATGGACGATTACAAAGTCTTGAACAGCGATGGACTGCGCTACGACGATGAATTTGTGAAGCACAAAATTCTCGATGCCATGGGTGATTTGTACCTCGTGGGCAAACCTCTCATTGCCAGTTACACCGCATTTCGATCAGGTCATGCCATGAACAATCAGTTGCTGCGCGCCTTGCTAGATCAACCTGAAGCTTATGAGTTGGTGAGCTTTGAAGATGTCCATAAAGCACCTGAAGGATTTGCATTGCCTGTGCGTGCTTGGTAATTCAAAGTCATGAGCGCTGACACCCAAGCAAAGCTTCAGGATTTGCTGGCGCAAAAACCATTTATGCGTTTTTGGCTTGCGCGTGTCTCAGGTATCTTGGCCAACCAAATGCTTTCTGTGGCCTTGGCTTGGCACATGTATGAAATTACGGGTAGTGCCTGGGACCTTGGTCTGGTGGGGCTGTTCCAATTTGTACCAGCTTTGATTTTGACCTTGCCTGCGGGACACATTGTGGACAAGCTCAACAAGGCGCACATCTACGCTGTCTGCATGTTAGTCCAAGCTGCAGTGGCGTGTTTGTTGGTCTGGGGCACCCACGCCGACGCTGTGACTCGCGAGTTGGTGCTCTTTGTGTCGGCTATTTTGGGCATGGTGCGATCCTTTCAAATGCCCACACAACAAGCCCTCACGCCGCATTTGGTGCCTGCCAATTTATTGCAGCGAGCTGTGGCTTTAAGCTCTACCGGTGTCCAAACTGCAGTCATCAGTGGGCCTGCATTGGGCGGTATTTTGTATGCCACCCATGTCAATGCGGTTTACGCCAGCTGCGCAGCATTTTTGTTGCTGGCATTTTTGTTCACGCTCACTGTTCGTTACGATCACAAGCCTTCTCAAGCGGCGGCCGATCTCAAAAGTGTGTTGGCGGGTGCTCATTTTGTCTGGCATCACAAAGTACTTTTAGGCGCCATTGCCCTTGACCTGTTTGCCGTCTTGTTGGGTGGAGCTACGGCATTGCTGCCTATTTACGCCAAAGACATTTTGCACACCGGCCCTGAGGGCTTGGGCATTCTCAGATCATCTCCCGCTGTGGGAGCTTTGATCATGGCCGTGGTCTTGACGCAATGGCCCATCGAACGCAAAGTAGGCCGCTTTATGTTGGTGGCCGTCGCTGTGTTCGGAATTGCCAATTTGGTCTTTGGCCTCTCAACCAACATGGCTCTGTCCATTGCAGCGCTCATCGTCACAGGTGCTGCAGACAACGTCAGTGTGGTGACGCGCATCACTTTGCTTCAACTTGAAACGCCAGAAGACATGCGCGGCCGCGTCGCAGCAGTCAACTCCATTTTCATTGGCGCCTCCAACCAACTAGGCGAATTCGAGTCTGGCGCAACCGCCTCAATGTGGGGCCCAGTAGGCTCAGTCGTCTTCGGCGGCATAGCCACAGTAGGCGTAGCCCTAGCCGCGATCAAAATCTTCCCTGATCTAGCAAAACGCGACCAAATGGTCCTGCCCAAATAAACCTTTCTCAAGCAAATACCCATGATTTGAGGGTGCTTTTGATTTCAGGGTAGCGGTATGGAAACGACTTGCCGACTCATACTCGCTGCTCTCGCCAGATCGTTGTCAATCCGCACCCCTACCACCACCCTGAAATCAAAGCATGATGACTGCCAAAACTAGTGACTCCGGCCACCTCGGTACATGCCATGTGTTTTGCGATTGAGCAGATCTAAAGCTGCCAACTTGTTCATCGAAGGACTGGCATGTGCGTGCGTAATGGCCAATCCTAAAGCGTCTGCTGCATCGGGCCCTGGCACCGAAGGCAGCTTTAACATGCGTTTGACCATTTCTTGAATTTGAGATTTGGCAGCTCGTCCATGACCGGTGATGGCCTTTTTCATTTGCAACGCGGTGTATTCGGCAACCTCTAAATTGCAGGACACCAAGGCCGTGACACAACAACCGCGCGCTTGACCTAAAAGCAAAGTAGCTTGCGGGTTGACGTTGACAAACACAATCTCGACAGAAGCCGATTCGGGTTGATAGCGTTGGTTGATTTCTAAAATACCGTCGTAAATCACGCGCAAGCGATTGGGCAAATTGCCTTGGTTTACTTTATCGGTGCGAATGACACCGCTGGCCACATAAGTGAGTTGCGAGCCGCTTACATCAATGACGCCAAAGCCAGTGGTTTGGAGGCCGGGGTCAATACCAAGAATTCTCATAGATCTATTGTGAAGCAATGATCATGGCAGGGCAACATCGTTCATGCGCGCCATGATGGTTTCTGCGCGATCGCTTAAATATACAGACTGTGGCAATTTTTCAAAGTAGCGAGGGCGCGGCAGCATCACGGCCAAGCGCGCAGCCTCCCAGGCATTGAGCTTGGACGCAGACTTTTGAAAATAATGTTGTGCCGCTGCTTCAGCACCAAATACACCTTGACCCCACTCCACATGGTTGAGGTAGAGCGTGAGTATTTTCTTTTTGCTCAGAAAAGTTTCCAAGGCCATGGTGATGACCCATTCTTGGCCCTTTCGCAGCATGGTACGTTCACCACTTAAAAGCAAATTCTTGGCCAATTGCTGGGTAATGGTCGAGCCACCCACAATTTTGGGCGTTGCTGTTTTGGCACCATTTTTCTTAACTGCTTGAGCTTCTAATTTGGCTTGAGTCTTGGCATTTTTTTGCCATGCTTTCTCAATCGCATCCCACCAGATGCCGTTGTGCGATGTGAAGCCACTGTCTTCAGATGCCAGAACCGCACGCTTGAGTGTTTTTGCAATTTGATCGTCTGATTGCCATTGCTGCCGCCAATTCAAACGACTTTGTGAATTGACGATTTGCCAAGCTTGTGATCTTTCAAAAGCGGTAGATGAGGGATCAACCACAGCCATGAATGCAATGCGTCCGACAAAGAACAATTGCAAAATCACAAAACCCGCCAGCACCAGCCAGAGCCATTGTTTCAAAGCATTGGAAATGGTATTGAACATGTCAAAATCAAGTCGACACCAAGGCTCTTAAATCGGCCAGCACGTCTGGGGTTGGTGGCTGTACGCCGCGCCACAGATGGAAGGAAGCTGCCGCTTGCTCGACCAGCATGCCAAGACCATCGCGCGCTTCGGTGCCATGCGCACGGGCCCATTGCATGAAGGCTTGCGCAGCGGGGCCATACATTAAATCGCAGGCCAAGCCGTTCACTTGCAACACACTGGCGGGTACCGGCAAAGCAGCATTGTTGAGGCTGCTGCTGCTGGCGTTAATGACCAAGTCAAACGAGTGGCTCAGAATGGCTTCGTGTGCCAAGCCAAAGGCTTGGCAGTCAACACCCGCTGATTTAGCCAAGCTGGCATGACGCGCAACAAGTTGAATGGCTTTGTCAACGCTTCGGTTGGCGACCCAAATGCTAAGGGGTTTTTCGCTTAACAAAGGACCCAACACGCCTGCTGCTGCGCCGCCTGCACCAATGAGCAAAATGCGGCGACCTTGTAATCTGAAACCGGCGTTGTGTACCAAGTCGGTCACCAAGCCTAAGCCATCGGTGTTCTCAGCATAAATTTGTTGGCCGTCGAATTTGAGGGTGTTGCAGGCTTGCGCCAATGCCACGCGAGGACTGCAGTGAGTGGCCAGCGCTGCAGCCTCGGTTTTGAAAGGCACGGTGACATTGCAGCCTTTGCCGCCAGCTGCCATGAAAGTATGAAGGGTGGTGCTGAAGGCATCCAATGGCACGCAGGTCTTTTCGTATATCAGTGTTTGGCCTGTGAGCTCGGCAAACCGCGCTTGAATCCAAGGCGACTTGCTGTGTTCAATGGGATGACCGAAAACGCAATAGAGGTCCATAAGTTGCATCCGTTAATTTTTGGGTGGAGATGCGAGTGCACGTTTTGAAGAGACGCTTGAATCGGGTGCTAGTATTTTGGTTTCCAGGGTTTCGTCACGCGCAAATTGAAAGCGTGTGACCACCACCAATTGGTCTGCTTCTTTTTTCATGTCTGCAGTGAAAGCACCGAAGGGTGATGCACCTCTCACAATGGCTTGAGCCTGTTGGTCCAAGACGTATTGCCCAGAACCGCTGGCGACCTCGGTGTTCAAAACCTGGCCCTTGTTGTCCAAGGTGATGATCATGGTGAGCTGGCCATAAAGCATTTGACCCGCTGCTTGCGGAAAATTTTCTGTGCCAGTGACTTCAATGGTGCGCCGCATTTTGTCGTAATAGCGTGCGTAGGAAACCTCTTTTGTGGCTGGACCTATGTAGCGTTTTTTAGGACCACCTTGAAGCGCCTGAGACTGTTTTTCAATTTGAGCCAATTGGTTGGCGAGTTGTTTCTTGCGTTCAGCCAATGCATCTGCCGAATTGACTTCGTTTGCTTGAACGTGATTTGTATTGAGTTGAAATAACTCATGCTTGAGTTGTTGAATCAATCGCTGTTGTTCATTTTTGAGCGATTCGATTTGTTGCTCAACATGCTCCAACTCTTGCGTGTTGGCATGGGCTGTTGGCGCACTGAAAGGGCTGGTTTTTAAGCTGGTACCTGCCACTTGCCCGCCACCCGCTAAGTTGACTTGGGCCAAGGCCAAGGGGGCAAGAGGGGTGTTCTTGCTGCTTGAATTGACCAGCACCACTTCTAAAGTGTTGGTTTCAAAGATTCGATCGAACGTGGCAGGGGCAGCCCATTTCAAAGTGAGAAGACCTGCATGAAAAATAAGCGACAAGCCCAAAGCCCAAAGCAAGGCGCTGTGTGAGCCTTGCTTGAGTGTCAGGGGCATAGGGTGAGAAAGCATTTTGAGCAGGGTGCCAAGAACTTCAATTAGGCAGAAGGGTCCTCGGCGGGAGTTTCGTTCACATTCATTGCGATGGCAATTGGGCCTGTGGCGGCTTCTTCTAAGTCCTCCATCAACTCTTCGCCTGATGGATTTTCTGCATCCAAGCTGTGAGCAGTTGAAGTAATTTTTTCAATGACAGTGCCGGTCACATCAAGGGCCATGGCGTCTATGCTGCCCAGTTGAACCTTGACTTTATCGCCGCGAACCATACCAGAGGCCCCCATCACGTTGAACATCAAAGGCAAATTATCGGCGCGAACCAACCAACTGCCGCCGCCCATTTCTTTGATCAAACTGGCCACCACTTCGGTGATGTTTTCTTGCTTCACATATTGAAGCGTCCAAAAGCGCTCCATGCCCGATTGGTAACTGTTGTAGGCGCTGTAGGCCGCTTCAAAGGCGCTGATGATGGCAAACATTTGTGCATCTTTGGGCTTGAAGGGCGCAGCCAATGCGGCAGTTGCGCCGTGCTGTGCACATGCAATGATTTGCCACTGATTGACCAAGTCGGTATAGCGACGCAGGGGCGATGTACTCCACGCATAGGCAGGCACACCAATGCCGGCGTGAGGCAGGGCTTTGGTGCCCATGCGAACTTTGATACCTGGCGACAAACTGGCTTGGCTTCTGTAAATGGCGGGTACGCCCAAGCTGGCCAACCATTGACCCCACGTGCTGTTGGCCAGAATCATGGCTTCCGCCACGATCAAGTCGAGGGGCGAGCCGCGTTGTCGCACACTGATTTGTACGCTCTCATTGCCCACAGGTGGCGCGTCGGAGTTGGATCGCACCAATCGGAAGTTGTAGTCTGGCCGATTGAAAGTTTCGGGTTTACCGCGAACCACTTCACGCCCAGCTTTTAAATGCTGGGCCAAGCGCCAAAAGAACGCCAACTGTGCATGGCTGATACCTAGATGCGGTTCGTTTTCCCGCGCTGTGGGTTGACTCTCCTCGAGCCATGTTTGTGTGACCCACTGATCGAGTTGGTCGTGTCGCAAATTGGCGGCAATGGGAACGCGCTCCAATTTGGTTTCGCTGTGTTGAATGGCCATAGTGGCTTCGTCCAACGTGACATAAAGCGATATGGCTGGGCAAGCTTGGCCTTCTGCCAAGGTGTAGCCTTGCACCACCTCATCGGGCAGCATGGTGATTTTGTAGCCCGGCATGTAAACCGTTGACAAGCGCGATCTGCCCACCTGGTCAATGGGACTGCTGGGCTGAATGGCCAAGGCAGGCGCTGCAATGTGAATGCCAATGACCACCGTGCCAGTGCCCAAGCCTTGAATAGAAAGAGCGTCGTCAATTTCGGTGGTTTGCGAATCGTCAATCGAGTAGGCCTCTACAGCAGCCAATGGCAAGGCTTGCACAATGGCAGGTGCTTCCAACTTGGGAAAGCCTGTGCCTTTGGGGAAGTTGTCGAATAAGAAACGTTGCCAATGAAAATCGTAAGCGCTGGCAATGGCACCTGCGTTTTGAAGCAAAGTGAGGGGTGCTATTTGGCTGGTTCGACTGGCTTGAACCACGGCTTTGTATTCAGGTGCGTTTTTATCGGGTCTGAATAAAATTTTGTACAGCTGCTCCTTGATGGGCGCAGGGCAATCACCTTTGATCAAGGTTTGAGACCAAAGCTCAATTTGCGCCAAGATTTGCTTTTTCTTCTCAATGCCCGCTAAGGCCAATTGAACGGTTTCAGCTGAAGCTTTTTTGAACCGCCCTTTGCCAGCTCGCCGAAAGTAGTGTGGCGCTTCATAGAGGCGCATGAGTGCAGCCGCCTGCTGTGTGGTGCTGGCCTCTGCATTGAAATAGTCGCGGGCCATATCGGCAAAGCCGAATTCGTCTTCGGGTGCAAATTCCCAAGCCAACTCAAGCTCGATGCTTTGGCTAATTTGCGCGGCCTCGGTCAGAAGTTGGGCAGGTGCAGGTTTGTCAAATTTCAAAAGCACATTGGCGCCTTTGACCTTGACCCTCTTGCCGCTGTCCAATTCCACCTGAACTGAAGCTTCTGCCTCCGACAGGACACGCCCGGCAACAAATTTGCCGGCTTCTTCAAACAATAAAAACATGGGTCAGATTGTCCCATGCGCCGGCCCTTGACAGATCCGAAGCGATGTCAAATTTAAGGGAAACGCAGATTTTTCTGGGAAGAGAAGGATAATTGGGCCATGTCGCTTGTCATCGAAAAACCCAGCTGGTGGTCTCGTTTCCTGCATTTGTTTGAAGGATTCGATGGCCCCTTGGCTTTCGCGGTCTTTATCTTGGCATGTGCAGGCCTGATCATCATGTACTCCTCGGGTTATGACCACGGCACGCGCTTTGTGGACCATGGCCGCAACATGTTCATTGCGGCCAGCATCATGTTTGTCGTGGCACAAATTCCGCCCCAGAGATTAATGACCTTGGCCGTGCCCATTTACACCGTTGGCATTCTTTTGCTGGTGGCAGTGGCCATTTTTGGCATCACCAAGAAGGGCGCACGCAGATGGCTCAATGTGGGGGTGGTCATTCAGCCAAGTGAAATTCTTAAAATTGCCATGCCCTTGATGTTGGCTTGGTGGTTTCAAAAGCGAGAGGGACAACTTAGACCCCTGGACTTTTTGGTGGCCACTTTGTTGCTCATTGTGCCTGTGGGCCTCATCATGCGTCAGCCCGATTTGGGAACAGCGCTGCTGGTTTTAAGCACGGGCTTGGCCGTGCTGTTCTTTGCAGGCTTAAGCTGGCGTTTTATTTTGCCGCCGGTTTTACTTGGCTTGGTAGGCATCATCTTGTTGGTCTTTTTTGAGTCTCAGCTGTGCGCCGATGGGGTTGACTGGAAAGTTTTGCACGAGTACCAGCGGCAGCGGGTTTGTACCTTGCTTGATCCTGCCCGCGACCCATTGGGTAAGGGCTTTCACATCATTCAAGGCATGATCGCCATCGGATCTGGCGGCTTTTGGGGCAAAGGCTTTATGCAGGGCACCCAAACTCACTTGGAATTCATTCCAGAAAGAACCACCGACTTTATTTTTGCCGCCTTCTCTGAAGAGTTTGGTTTGGTGGGCACCTTGCTGTTGATTGGAGGCTTCTTCTATCTCGTCTTCAGGGGCTTGGTCATTGCACGCGAGGCCCCTACTCTTTTTACGCGTTTGTTGGCGGGCAGCATCAGCATGATCTTTTTCACCTACGCCTTTGTCAACATGGGCATGGTCAGTGGCATCTTGCCCGTTGTCGGTGTGCCATTGCCCTTCATCAGCTATGGCGGTACCGCCATGGTCACGCTGGGCTTGGGTTTGGGTATTTTGATGTCCATTGCCAAGGCCAAACGCTTGGTTCAGACCTGAAACAAGGCCCATTTCAAGGGCCAAGCCTGCAATCTGCAGGGCCTTCCTAGCTTGCCTACAATGTCACCATGATTTCACGCGAACCCACCATCGAACGTTTGGCCACGGCCAGGTCCCTCCTGCTTGAACCTTTTGGTTTAGATGAAACGCATCTTTCCAAAGCGCTCTCTGCCATCAAGGCGCACAAGGTCGACGACGCCGACTTGTATTTTCAATACACCCGTTCAGAGGGTTGGAGTTTGGAAGAAGGCATTGTCAAGACCGGCAGCTTCAGCATTGACCAAGGTGTGGGTGTGCGTGCAGTGGCTGGCGAAAAAACAGCCTTCGCTTATTCAGACGACATTTCAGAAGCCTCCTTAATGGACGCTGCGCTCACAGTGCGCTCTATTGCGCAAGCTCAGCAAAATCGCAAAGCCAAAGTACCTGCGCGCAAAGTGGCGGGTATTCGTTCTTTGTACCCATCATTAGACCCCATGGGCACTTTGAACAGCACCGACAAAGTTCACTTGCTTGAAAAAATAGAACAATTGGCCCGCGCCAAAGATCCTCGTGTGGTGCAGGTCATGGCCGGCCTTGCCAGCGAATACGACGTTGTCATGGTGGCCCGAGCAGACGGCACATTGGCTGCCGACGTGCGGCCCTTGGTGCGGCTTTCTGTCACAGTCATTGCCGAACAAAAGGGTCGCCGTGAAGTGGGCAGTGGCGGTGGTGGTGGACGCTTTGGTTTGGCTTATTTTGACGATGCCATGTTGAATGAGTATGTCAACGATGCTGTGCATGCTGCACTGACCAACTTAGATGCCAGACCAGCGCCTGCGGGTGTCATGACTGTGGTCTTAGGCCCTGGCTGGCCAGGTGTGCTTTTGCATGAAGCCATTGGTCACGGCCTTGAAGGTGATTTCAATCGCAAGGGCTCCAGCGCTTTCAGCGGCATGATTGGCAAACGCGTGGCCGCCAAGGGTGTGACGGTGCTTGACGATGGCACCATTTCAGACCGCCGTGGTTCTTTGAATGTGGACGATGAAGGTTGCCCCAGCCAGCGCAATGTCTTGATTGAAGACGGTATTTTGAGGGGCTACATTCAAGACGCCATGAACGCCCGCCTGATGGGCGTCAAGCCCACCGGCAATGGCCGACGCGAAAGTTATGCCCACATCCCCATGCCACGCATGACCAACACCTACATGCTGGGTGGTGATCAATCGCCCGAAGAAATTGTAGCCAGCATGAAGAAGGGCCTGTACGCCACCAACTTCGGTGGCGGTCAGGTCGACATCACCAGTGGCAAGTTTGTATTCTCTGCCTCAGAAGCCTATTGGGTGGAAAACGGCAAAATTCAATACCCTGTGAAGGGCGCTACGTTGGTGGGCAGTGGCCCTGAGTGCTTGAAGCAAGTCAGCATGATTGGCAACGACATGCAGCTTGACAGCGGTGTGGGCGTTTGCGGCAAAGAAGGTCAAAGCGTGCCTGTGGGCGTGGGTCAACCCACGCTTCGCATTGAAGGTTTGACGGTGGGCGGCACGGCTTAAATGCTTTGCAGCTTATAAATTGTCAGAAATCTGCCAAAAACTTGTGCTACATTCTTCCCTCATGACCAAGCACTTCAGCTTTTTTAGCTTTTATTTTGCATTCTCTGTCCTAGGCGGACGAGAGGCCAGCGCATAAGTCACTGAACCCCTCTACCAACCGCCGGACTCAACCCCCGGCGGTTTT
>CANNNB010000019.1 GCA_947505995.1 Comamonadaceae bacterium | reverse complement strand
CTGAAACCACACGCCTCACACATCGCGTGCTAGATTTGCGCCGTCCTTACATGCAAAACAACCTCAAGCTGCGCTACAAAGTATCCATGGAAGTTCGCAAATTCCTAGACGAGAACGGTTTCATTGGCATTGAAACACCCATGCTCACCAAGAGCACACCTGAAGGTGCGCGTGATTATTTGGTGCCTAGCCGTGTACACGATGGTCATTTCTTTGCGTTGCCCCAGTCGCCTCAATTGTTCAAACAATTGCTCATGGTAGCGGGCTACGACCGCTACTATCAAATCACCAAGTGCTTCCGTGACGAAGACTTGCGAGCCGACCGCCAGCCTGAATTTACCCAAATTGATATTGAAACGTCCTTTATGGGCGAACAAGAAATTCGCGATATGTTCCAGGGCATGATCAGCAGCGTGTTCCAGAAAGTGTTGAACATCGACTTAGGTACTTTCCCCGTCATGGCCTACTCAGAGGCTATGCACCGCTTCGGCTCTGACAAGCCCGATTTGCGCGTGAAGTTGGAGTTCACCGAACTGACAGACATCATGGGCGATGTGGACTTCAAAGTGTTCAGCACACCCGCCACCACCCCAGGTGGCCGTGTGGTGGCTTTGCGCGTGCCAGGTGGTTCCGAAATTAGCCGCGGTGAGATTGATGGTTACACGGAATTCGTCAAGATTTATGGCGCCAAAGGTTTGGCGTGGATCAAAGTGAATGAAGTGGCCAAAGGCCGCGAAGGTTTGCAAAGCCCTATCGTGAAGAACTTACACGATGCCGCCATTGCCGAAATTCTGAAACGCACCAACGCACAAGATGGCGATATCTTGTTCTTTGGCGCAGACAAAGCCAAAGTGGTCAACGATGGCATTGGCGCATTGCGCCTCAAAATTGGCCACAGCGAATTTGCCAAAAAATCGGGCTTGTTCGAAAACCGTTGGGCTCCTATGTGGGTGGTCGACTTCCCTATGTTCGAATTCGACGAAGAATCACAGCGCTACACCGCCGTTCACCATCCATTCACCGCGCCCAAAGACGGCCACGAAGATTGGATGGTCACAGCCCCCGAGAAGTGCATTGCCAAAGGCTATGACATGGTCTTGAATGGCTGGGAAATTGGCGGTGGTTCCGTGCGTATTCACCGCGCAGACGTGCAGCAAAAAGTATTTGACGCTTTGAAAATTACGCCAGAAGAAGCGCAAGTCAAATTTGGTTTCTTGCTGGATGCACTGCAATATGGCGCGCCGCCTCATGGTGGTTTGGCGTTTGGCCTAGACCGCATCATCACTTTGATGACCGGCGCAGACTCTATTCGTGATGTGATTGCGTTTCCTAAAACACAAAGGGCTCAGTGCTTGCTTACACAAGCCCCAAGTCTTGTGGACGAGAAGCAATTGCGCGAATTGCACATTCGGGTGCGAACCCCTGATCCTGTGAAAGCCTAAGCCAAGAAAAAAGCCGCTTCAGCGGCTTTTTTCATATCAGGCTATAGCAAGGCGCCACAAAGAAGTGACCTCTGCAGTCCGTGCCGCATGCAGAGGGTCTGTTTCGTCTTGAGCTTTTTTGTGCTCGGCTTTGGTGTCAATTTTGTCAATCACTTTCAAGCCACCGGCAGCCATCCATTCTTCCAGTTCTGCGCGAGTGCGCAGGCCCAAATGTTCAGCCAAGTCTGACAAGATCAACCAGCCTTCGCCCTTGGGCGATAGGTGTGCTGCCAAGCCCGCCAGAAATCCTTTGAGCATGTCACTGTTCTCATCGTAAATAGCTCTCTCGATGGGTGCGCTGGCGCGTGCGGGTAACCAGGGTGGATTGCACACAATAAGGGGTGCCTTGCCTTCAGGAAAGAGATCAGTTTGAGTCAACTCGACTTTGCTGTTGAGACCTAGACGCTGAATATTTTCCTTGGCACAGGCCAAGGCGCGAACATCAAGGTCGGTGCCAACAACACGTTTGACACCACGCCTTGCCAACACGGCAGACAACACGCCTGTACCGACACCGATGTCAAAAGCCAATTCTGTACTGGGCAATGGTGCATCAGCAAGCAGTTGAATGTATTCGCCCCGCACGGGAGAAAACACGCCGTAACTGGGATGGATGCGGTTGTTGGGCGCGCTTCCTAAGGCGGCAATTTCCATGCCCTTTTGGTGCCACTCATAGGCCCCCACCAAACCTAGCAATTCGCGAAGAGATGCAACGCAACCGGTGGTGCCCGCAGGCCCCCAAGCTTCGTTCATGGCACCGCGCCAATCGGGCGCACGTCGAAGGCTGATCTGCCTGTCAGGGTTGACTTGAATCAAGATCATGCTCAATGTGCGTGCGCGCTGTGATTGCGCTTGACGGTGCAGGTGAAAATTTTCTTCTGCGGTGTGACTGATCTCGGGATGAGTTTTGGACGGTCGGCGGATTTTTTTGGGAGCATCGCAGCGTCTGGCCAATGCTTGCAACAACAGCCGCGCATTTTGGAAATCACCTCGCCAAAGCATGCCAGTGCCGGCACACGCCAAGCGGTAAGCGCTGTCGGCGCTGAGTGTGTCGTCTGCTAATACAACACGTTTGGGCGGTGCCGCACCTCGCTCGCTGCGCCAGTCGTCCTCACAGGGGTGGCCATTTTCTTGCCATGTGATGTAAGTCGGTACCGCTTTCAATGAAGCGTGATGAAGGGACAGAGAGTCCATACTTTGATTACTTTGCATGGCTTGATCATAGGTGCTTCTGGGTCAATTGCCGAACAATGCCAATTGAGGGGCAAAGTTCATGCAGAATGAAGGGGTGATGCACAGTCCTGCTTACAAAATTCCCGAATCGGTATTGGTTGTGATTTACACAATCGAAGCTGAGGTTTTGCTCATTCGCAGAGCCGATGCAGGCACATGGCAGTCTGTCACGGGCAGCAAAGATTTTGAACAAGAGTCGTGGCAGCAGACTGCCAGCCGAGAGGTGATGGAGGAGACCGGCTTGCTGGCCACGCACCCTCAACATGAATTGACAGATTGGGCGATTGAGAATTTTTACGAAATCTATCCAGCCTGGCGCCATCGTTATGCACCTCATGTGAGTCACAACAAAGAACGCGTTTTTGGCTTGAAATTACCTAGGCGAATGCCCATTCAACTCAGTCCCGCAGAACACACAGCATACAAGTGGTTGTCTTGGAAGGATGCCGCTGATACTTGTTTTTCGCCGTCCAATGCGGAGGCCATCTTGATGCTGCCCAACTGGCTTCAAGGCCTCAGATGAAAATTGAAAAGCCGGCTTTTTTAAAAGTAGCGACTTACAACATCCATAAAGGTGTTCAAGGTTTCGGCCCTGCACGGCGCTTAGAAATTTACAATTTAGGCCTGGCCATCGAGCAGTTGGACGCGGACATTGTGTGTTTACAAGAGGTTCGAAAAGTTCATCGGCGCGAAGAAAAATACTTTCGTCATTGGCCTGAAATGCCACAAGCAGAGTTTTTAGCGCCACCTGGCTATGAGGCAATTTACAAAACCAATGCTTTCACACGGCACGGTGAGCACGGCAATGCGTTGCTGTCGCGCTGGCCGGTCATGTCGCATCGCCATGTTGATATTTCAGACCATCGGTTTGAGCAACGCGGCTTGTTGCATGTGGAAATTCAGGTGGGAGAGGTGGGGCCTAAGTCTGAGCCGAAGAATCAACATGCAGATCGCTTGCCTCTCAATGTGCATGTGATTGTGGTTCATTTAGGCCTCATTCCCGCCAGCAGAGTTCGCCAAGTTCAACAGTTGCATCAGTACATAGCGCGAGAGGTTCCCATCGATGCGCCCTTGCTGGTAGCAGGCGATTTCAATGACTGGGGAAACCGCATTACCAACATGATGCGCGCCCAGCATTTGACAGAGCACGAAGGTACTAAGCACCCCACATACCCCTCTAGATTGCCCATGGTGCAACTTGACCATGTTTATGCCAAAGGTTTGATTCCAGTGAGTCAAATGGTGCCTCACGGCAAAATTTGGCAACGCATGTCTGATCATCTGCCTTTGCTGGCACAGTTTGATTTATGAAAAGTCATCCGATTCTGCGCGATGGTCATCAAATGAAGCTGCTGAAAGGTGGCGCAGAGTTTTTTCCAGAATTGATTCGTGCATTGGAAGCTGCTCGATCGCACGTCCAACTAGAGACCTACATTTTTGATTTTCATGGCGATGGCGCCCAAGTCGCTGCAGCGCTGGAAAGGGCGGGCCGCCGGGGTGTCCGAGTGTGGGTGGTGGTTGATGGTGTGGGTACACCCAAACTCAACGAAGACTGGCGAGTTCGTTTTGACTCAGCAGGTGTCGAGTGGCGGGTTTATTCCCCCTTGGGCGCCCTTGGTCTTCTTATTCCCAGCAGGTGGCGCAGGTTGCACCGCAAGCTGTGTGTGATTGATGGTCATTTGGCTTTTTGTGGCGGCATCAACATCTTGGATGATATGCACGATCCAAAATACGGCGCCTTAAAATCCCCGCGCTTGGATTACGCGGTCTGTGCAAAAGGGGCGTTGGTGCAGCAGGTTCAAGAGGCTGCGACGCAATTGTGGTGGCGCATGCAAGCAGTGCGAAATGTGCGGCAGCAAAATTTTCCAGAGGCGTACAGCGCTTTCAAAGCCGCAGGCTTGCACCTGCCTTGGATTCACGATGCAAAGCATGCTCATGGCGACACGTGGGTGGCACGAGCTGGCCTGCTTCTGCGTGACAATTTGCTCAATCGTGGGCAAATTGAAAAAGCTTATCGACGTGCCATCGGCATGTCACGTCATGAGATCGTGATTGCTAACGCTTATTTTTTGCCTGGTCGCAAGCTGCGGCAAGCACTGATTCATGCCGCTCAACGAGGTGTTCGCGTCAGACTGCTGTTGCAAGGACGTTATGAATACTTCATGCAATATCACGCGGCACGACCTGTTTACCGGCAACTCTTGCAAGCGGGTGTTGAAATTTACGAATACTCTGAAAGCTTTCTTCACGCCAAGGTGGCGGTCATCGACGCCAACCACGAAAGGCCTTGGGCCACCGTAGGGTCCTCTAATTTGGACCCCTTCAGTTTGCTTTTGGCCAGGGAGGCTAATGTGGTGGTGGCCGATGCTTACTTTGCAAAACGCTTAAAGGAGGGCCTGGAGCAGGCCATGGCCTTCGAAAGTCAACGAATCATGCCCCAAACGCTGCTTGAACGCTCTCAATTACAGAGGGGCATGGACTGGGTTGCGTTTGGATTGATGCGGCTTGCAATTTGGCTGACCGGTCATCGATATTGATCTGAGCGTGTGCTGTTTTGGCGCATGCCCGTACGCTGTAAAGTGCCTTCAATCACTGGTAGGATCTGATTTTGACATTTCTCAATCAGATGCTTATGAATGCTCCCACCAACTTGCCCTCTGAGGACATTGGAACACCGGTTTCCGTGAAGATTCGCGAGCGTGTCTTGGCTGCCCGCAAACGCTTCCATGCCAACGACAACATTGCTGAATTTATTCAGCCCGGTGAGCTCGATCACTTACTCGACGAAGTGGCTGAGAAAATGCAAACCGTTTTGGACAGCATGGTGATCGATACTCAAAACGATCACAATACCCAAGACACGGCTCGACGTGTGGCCAAAATGTATTTGAAAGAAGTCTTCAAAGGCCGCTATACCGAAAGCCCTGAAGTCACAGAATTTCCCAACGCCGAACACCTGAATGAACTCATGATCGTGGGTCCTATCACGGTACGCAGCGCTTGCAGCCACCACCTTTGCCCTGTCATTGGTCAAATCTGGATTGGTGTCTTGCCCAACGAGCACACCAACGTCATTGGTCTTTCCAAATATGCTCGGTTGGCAGAATGGATCATGGGACGCCCCCAAATTCAAGAAGAGGCGGTTGTGCAGTTGGCTGATTTGATTCAGCGCAAAACACAACCCGATGGTTTGGCCATTGTCATGGAGGCCAGTCATTTCTGCATGGGCTGGCGCGGCGTCAAAGACATGGACAGCAAAATGATCAATTCGGTCATGCGCGGCGTATTTTTAAAAGATGCCAACTTGCGCCGTGAGTTCTTGTCGTTGATTCCTAGAAAGGCCTGATCATGTTGGTTCGTTTACTTTATGCCAGCCGCGCAGTGGAAACTCAGCCCAATGCCATTGAATCTATTTTGGCGCAATCCAGACAATTCAACCCCAGCACAGGCATTACCGGAATTTTGGTTTACAGCGGCGATATCTTTTTACAGGCCATCGAAGGTGGCCGTGAAGCCGTGAGTGAACTGTATGGACACATTCAAAAAGACGTACGGCACAAGCAAGTTGTGCTTCTGCACTACGAAGAAATTTCACAGCGCCGCTTCAGTGGTTGGACCATGGGGCAAGTTGATGTGTCTCGTGTCAACACCAGCATCTTGCTGAAATATTCCGAGCGCGCTGAGCTCGACCCTTACGGCGTATCGGGTGTCGTGTCTTTGGCTTTGCTCGAAGAACTCATGGCCACAGCTTCCATCATTGGGCGTGCTTGACGCTTGTTTAATTGGCTGCGATTTTTCCAGCAGCCCGAACAAGCGCAAACCCATTGTGGTGGCGTTAGGTGCCGTGCAACGTGGCGTTGTAAGGCTACAGCGCTTGGAGAAATTTGAATCTCTTGACGCTTTTCAAAATTTTCTGAAATCACCTGCACCTGCTCTAGTGAAGTGTGTCGGCGCATTTGATTTGCCATTTGGCCTGCCGCGCGAATGGGTTGAACACATGCAATGGCCACTGACTTGGCCTGAGTGCATGACTCTCTATGCATCTTATTCACGTGAAGAGTTGCGCCAATTTTTCAAACAATTTTGTGACAGCCGACCTGCAGGTTCCAAGTTTGCGCACCGAGCGACTGACTTGCCTGCTGGCTCCAGCCCTTCCATGAAATGGGTGAATCCACCTGTTGCTTGGATGATGCACGCGGGTGTTCCTTTGTTGCGTGCGGCCCAATGGACTTTGCCTGGCCTGTGCGAGGGTCATCCTGACCGAGTGGCATTGGAGGCCTATCCGGGCTTGTTAGCCAGAGAAATTGTGAAGCAGCGCAGTTACAAAAGCGATGACAAATCCAAACAGACCCCCGACAGATGGTTGGCCCGCAAAGACATTCTCCATGCCCTCGATTTAGGCCAAACCAGATTGGGCTTGCGTTTGAAACTCAGCGCCGCACAGCATGACAGTGTGTTGCTTGATGGATCAGGCGATTCTTTGGATGCGGTGCTTTGCATGGTGCAGGCAGCTTGGGCCCTTCAGCAGCACGAACTGGGTACTTCAAGTGGCCCCTATGGCTTGCCTGAGTTTGATTCTTTAGAGGGTTGGATTGTGAGTGCGTCAGAGTAAGTGAACGCCAGTCAATGGTGCTTTGCACCAAGACACTAGGTTAGACGCGATTTAAATGGCCATGCCTGAAATGTCATCAGGCAAGGCTTGTGTAGATCGCAATGCCTTAATGGCTTCCATGTCAGTTCGGTACAACTTGATGGTACTTGAAGAGCCCAGTTCACCAGCCAGTTTGAGGACATTTTCAACTGGCAACTTGATGCCGCTGATGTGAAGTTGTATGCCCCTACGTTGCAAATAATGGTGAAGTTGCTGAAGGGTTTCAAGGCCTGTTGCATCGATCCGATTAATGGGTTGCGCAAACAGACACAGATCTTGAATATGAATTTGATCGCGTAATTTTTCTGTGATGTACTTTTCAAAGCTACTGGCTGCTGCAAAGTCCAACTCGGCATCCATTCGAATGGCAAACACAGTGGGGGCAAGAGGCGGCAAGTGCCACAAGTGACGATCGCGCAAGCTGCCATCATCATGTAACCCGACCTCAATGATGCGGGGATGCAATCGGGTGTGTAAAAAGTGACTCAAGCCCATGAGCACACCCGCCAAGACACCCCAATAAATGCGCGGTGCACTGAGCAATGTGATGCAAAAAGTCAAACCTGCCGTCGTTGCCTCAAGGCGTGCAATTTGCCATAACTTGACAAAGGCCTTGGGTTGGATGAGGCTGGAGACTGCCAAGATCACAATGGCGGCCAAGACTGCTCGAGGCACATGAAAAAGTGCTGGAGATGCAAAAACGGCCAGCAACACAAAGGAGGTGGTGCCCACAACAGCCCAGCCTGTTTGGGCCCCTGAAGCCAAATTGATGGCTGACCGTGAGAAGGATGTGCTGGTAGCGAAACTTCCGCTTAAACCCGACACAATTTTGGCCAGGCCTTGTCCCACCAAGTCTTGGTTCTCTTGCCATACAGTGCCTTCTTTCTGATTCTCAGTTTTGGCACACGAAGCAGCCTCTAAAAAACTCACCAGCGCAATCAATATGGCAGGGCCGGCTAGAAATCCTAGTTCTTCCAAAGTCAGCAGTTTCGGCAAACCAAAATCAGGCAGTGATGTGGGCAAAGTGCCGATAACTGAGCCGCCATTGTCTGCATAGCCAAGGGCATAACTGACGACCCCAGTGGCGACGACGACCAACATGATGCTGGGCGATTTGGGCGCCCATTTCTTGGCTACAAACAAAGCAGTCAAGCTGGCCGCCCCAAATCCGACATCGGTCCATTGAAAAGTACCACCTGCTTGCCAACCTGTGAGTGCTGGTAACTGTGACGCCATGATCAAGAGGCCTGCCGCTTGTGTAAAACCCATCATCACGGGTGAACTGACAATGTTCAAAAGCCAGCCATATCGAAGCACGCCCATCATCAACTGCAAGGTACCCGCGATCAGGGCTAGCCAAATGGCCAAGTTAACCCATTGAACGCTGGTTGGTGAAGCCATGCCTGTGAGGGAGGCACCGATGAGGACGCAAGTGAGTGCGGAGGGGCCGGTTGACAGTCTGGTAGAACCGCCCCACATCACGCCCACCAAGGCCGGCAGGAGTGCAGCGTAAAGACCTGTGACCAGCGGCATGCCGGCCAATGCTGCATAGGCAACCGACTGCGGCACCATGAGCAGAGCGACCGAAAATCCAGCGGTCCATTCTTGGCGAAAGAGTGCAGGGCTTAAGCGAGGCCATCTTAAGAATGGGAGCCAAGCGTAAAGAGTTTTCATGCGGGGATATGAGGTTCAATGGGCCATGAGGGGCGATCAGCCCGTGGCCTGATTGCGAAACGGACTGCACACGGAGCAATTTAAGTTTCTGGCAGTGCTCATTGTTTGCCATTCCATGTGCTGCGCGTTGAACATCATGAGCTTAGCTTGAAGGCTGCTGCCCATGCCGCTCAATAATTTAAGTGCCTCGGTGGCTTGCATGCTGCCGATCACACCCACTAAGGGAGCCAACACGCCCATGGTCGCGCAGCGTGATTCTTCAAAGCTTTGGGTGGGAGGAAATACACAGGCATAGCAGGGTGCATCGGCTTGGCGTGTGTCGTACACCGCTACCTGGCCGTCAAAGCGCAGTGCGGAACCCGACACCAAGGGCGTGGCGTGCTGGACACAGACCTTGTTGATGAGCTGACGAGTTTCAAAGTTATCGGTGCAGTCCAACACAACATCGACGTTGGGTATGCAAAGAGCCAGCAAAGCAGCATCTGCTTTTTGCGAATAACAACTGACTTGCACTTCTGGATTGATGTCTTGCATGGCAGCCTGAAGCGAAGCTACTTTGAGTTGGCCCACACGCGCATGAGAATGAGCTATTTGACGTTGGAGGTTGGTTAGATCTACATGGTCATGGTCGATTAGGCTGATGTGCCCTACACCCGAACTGGCCAAGTAAAGGGCTACAGGAGAACCCAAGCCACCTGCGCCCACAATGAGCGCATGCGATTGAGATACGCGCTCCTGACCTTCTACGCCCCATTCATTTAGAAGAATGTGACGTGAATAACGCAGGAGCTGTTCGTCCCTCATGGGCGATTACTTGTCTTTTTTCTCTTCTTTGCGCTCGGCCAATGTGGCGCTGACTTTGACAGGCAAGCCTTTCAATTGGTTGAGGGCTTGGTTCAATTGGAAGTCTTTTTCAGATCCAAATTCGGGTGGTCGTCTTTCTGACTCTGGCTTCTTGGCATCAGCTTCTAATTTCTTAAGCGCTTCTTCCCTGGCTTTTTGACGCTCTTCATTTTTCTTTTCAGCTTCTTGGCCGTTGCCTAAATGTTTTTCTAAATCGGCCTCGCGCGTGCGCAGTGCTGCAAACACATTGCCATTTTCAGTTTCATCTAGCATGACATCGGGCAAGATGCCCTTGGCCTGAATCGATTTGCCATTGGGTGTGTAGTAGCGAGCGGTGGTGAGCTTTAATGCTGTGTCAGGACCCAATTGGCGAACCGTTTGAACCGAGCCTTTTCCAAAGGTTTGGCTGCCCATGATGGTTGCGCGCTGATGGTCCTGCAATGCCCCTGCCACAATTTCGCTGGCTGAAGCTGAACCTTCGTTGACCAACACCACCAGCGGTATTTTTTTCAATTGCCCTTGTGTGTTTTGGGTGAGGCGTTGAATGGGGTCGCTCTCGGAGCTGCGGCGCCAAAACTGAGGGGCTGCCTTGTAAATAAATTTACTCTCTTCAAGTTGGCCGTTGGTGGACACCACGGTGACGTTTTCGGGCAAGAAGGCGGCAGACAAAGCAACTGCTGCATCGAGCAAGCCACCTGGGTCGTTGCGTAAATCTAGCACCAAGCCTTTCAGCTTTGGGTCTTGTTTGAACATGTCTTCTAACTTTTTGGAGAAGTCTTCAACTGTTCTTTCTTGGAATTGCGACACGCGAATCCAACCAAAACCAGGTTCAATCAATTTGGCTTTGACAGACTGGGTTTTAATTTCTTCTCGAACGATGGTGAGCGTAAAAGTTCGGCTCTCATCTTTGCGAAACACGGTAAGAACCACTTTGGTATTGGGTTCACCGCGCATGCGTTTAACTGACTCGTTCATTGACAAGCCTTTGACAAAGGCGTCGTCAATTTTGGTAATCAGGTCATTGGTTTTAAGTCCAGCTCGGTCGGCAGGCGAGCCTTCAATGGGCGACACCACTTTGATGATGCCCTCTTCTTGCGTGATCTCAATGCCTACGCCAACAAAGCGACCCGAGGTGCCTTCACTGAATTCCTTGAAGCTTTTTTTATCAAAGTACTGCGAGTGAGGGTCAAGACTTGAGACCATGCCAGAAATGGCTTCGGTGATGAGTTTTTTCTCATCGATTGTTTCGACATAGTCACTTTTGACCATGCCAAAAACAGCCGCCAGTTGTTGAAGCTCTTCAAGAGGCAAAGGTGCAAAGGCACCCCTGGCCGTGGTTTGAAGCGATACAGTGGTGAGAGCGCCTGCTAAAGCGCCGATGCTGAGCCAACCTACAATTTTCAATTTCTGTCCCATGTGCATTGACCCAAAAGGTCTCCTTTAAAGACAATATACACCTTGACTGCTAACTTTGTGCAAGTCAGGTGATGCCCATCAATTAAATTAAGCTTTGCCTTGGTTGGCCACAGCGGCGGCGGCCTTTGCGGCCGCTTCAGCATCACCCAAGTAGTAATGCTTGATGGGCTTTAGATTCGCATCCAACTCATAAACCAAGGGAATGCCATTGGGGATGTTCAAGTTAACAATGTCTTCTTCGGAAATATTGTCCAAGTACTTGATCAAGGCTCTAATGGAGTTACCGTGCGCAGCCACTACAATTTTTTTGCCTGCTTGAATGGCGGGTGCCATGGATTCAGTCCAAAAGGGAATCACACGGGCCACGGTATCTTTCAGGCATTCCGTTAAGGGAATATCATGCGCCTTGAGCTTGGCGTAGCGCAGGTCGGCACGTTCACAACGGGAGTCGGTAGCTTCAAGGGCTGGAGGGGGGGTGTCATAGCTTCGGCGCCAGACCATGACTTGTTCATTGCCAAATTTTTGGGCGGTTTCTGCTTTGTTCAAGCCTTGGAGGGCTCCGTAATGGCGTTCGTTCAGGCGCCAACTGTTGTGCACAGGAAGCCATTGACGATCCATGGCATCGAGCGTGTGCCATAAAGTGTGAATGGCACGTTTTAGGACGCTGGTGTAAGCCAGATCAAACTCGTAGCCTTCAGCCTTGAGCAAACGGCCGGCCTCTTGGGCCTGCTCGATGCCAGTGGGCGTGAGATCAACATCTGTCCAGCCTGTGAAGCGATTTTCTAAATTCCAAGTGGACTCGCCGTGGCGAATGAGAACGAATTTGTACATGGTTAAAGGTTTAAACAAGAAAGAAAAACGGGTTTACAGTCAGCATTTTAGAATTCGAAACTGGGATGCGGTCTTGAAATAGACTGCAAATGAACTTTTTAAGGGTTATTTGTGAATTTTTTGATTGAAAACTGGATGTTGGTTGCTGTCGCAGCGTCTTCTGCTTTGGCTTTGTTTTGGCCGGCTATCACCAAGGGTGCTGCTGGAGGGGTTGAGCCAACACAGGCGGTCTTGCTCATCAACCGTGAAAAAGCGGTCTTGATCGACGTCTGTGAACCTGCTGAATTTGCGCAGGGGCATGCTGTCGGTGCTAAAAATATTCCTTTGGGTGAGCTTGAAACACAGCTCCCTTTGATGGTTAAAAATAAAAACTTGCCAGTGATTTTGGTCTGCCAAGTTGGCGGACGTGCAAGTCGTGCCGCGGCACAGGCTAAAAAACTGGGATACGATCGTGCTCAGGCCTTGTCCGGTGGCCTCAAAGCTTGGCGAGAGGCCAGCCTGCCTGTTGAAAAAGCCTAAATCGGCCTGAAAAGATCATTTCAAATTTTGAGTTACTGATAGGAAATGCCATGGCTCACGTGAAGATGTACACCACTGCTGTTTGCCCTTATTGCGTTCGTGCAAAGCAAATATTGAAGTCCAAGGGGGTCACTGATATTGAGGAAATTCGAATCGATACGCAGCCCGAGAAACGTGAACACATGATCAGCATCACGGGGCGCAGAGCCGTGCCACAAATTTTCATCGGTGAAACGCATGTGGGTGGTTGCGACGATTTAATGGCGCTTGATGCCAAGGGCGGCTTGATGCCCCTCTTGCAAGCCCCTTAAGACCTGATCTGTCCAAAAGCCCTGAATTTATAAGCCATAATCCCTCTAATCTCAAGGCAGGGGCTTTTTTCAAAGCGGCCTAGAGAAGATCACCCTCAAACAAGAGTTTTTATGTCAGAAGCAAGCACCCCTGTGTTCCAAATTCAGCGCGTTTACTTGAAAGAAGCGTCTTTGGAGCAACCCAATTCACCGGCCATTTTGTTGGAACAACAACAACCTGCAGTCGATATTCAGTTGGGTGTTGAGGCCAATCAAGCCGCAGAAGGTGTCTACGAAATTTGCGTCACCGCCACAGTGCATACCAAAATTGAAGACAAAACGGTGTTCTTGGTCGAGTGCAAGCAAGCCGGCATTTTTGAAATTCGCAATGTGCCAGAAGACCAAATGGGCCCCATCATGGGCATTGCTTGCCCCCAAATTGTGTACCCCTACTTGCGCGGTAATGTGGCGGACATGGTCACACGTGCAGGCTTCCCCCCCGTACACTTGGCCGAAATTAATTTCCAAGCCATGTACGAGCAGCAACAGGCTGAAGCAGCCCAGCAAGCTGCAGCACCTCAAGTTCAGTAATTTGTTTTGAGACCCCTCACTTGAGCCTGAAGATTGCGGTCATCGGGGCAGGTGCTTGGGGCACAGCACTGGCTATCAGCGCCAGCCGGCATGCGGCAGTCCATCAAGTTCAACTTTGGACGCGTGACGCTAAAGCTGCAACAGACATGCAATCGCAACGCAGCAACCAGCGTTATCTGCCCGGTGTTGACTTCCCTGAAGCATTGCAATGCTTCAGTTCGCCCGCCTCAGAATTGGCGACTTGGGCTGCCAATCACGATTTAATTGTCATTGGGACGCCTATGTCGGCCTTGCGCAGCATGCTTTTGAATTTGAAAGAGATACAAGTTCCTGTGGCTTGGTTGTGCAAAGGTTTTGAAGCCGCCGCTGATGGTTTTGATTCAGGGGCCATGCCACATGAGGTGTGTCAGCAGGTGGCGCCGCGATTAAAGTCGGGCGTACTCAGTGGCCCCAGTTTTGCCATGGAAGTGGCGCGCGCTCAACCGACAGCCTTGGTTGCAGCCAGTGCGCATGCCAGTGTGCAGCAAATTTTGGTAGATGCTTTTCACAGCCCTAGTTTGCGTGTTTATGCCAACGAAGACATTGTGGGTGTCGAGGTGGGTGGTGCTGTGAAAAATGTCTTGGCCATTGCCACCGGATTGAGCGACGGTCTCAATTTAGGTTTGAATGCGCGCGCCGCATTGATCACACGCGGCTTGTCAGAAATGACGCGACTGGGCTTAGCCTTGGGTGCCAAAATTGAAACCTTCATGGGCTTGTCAGGTCTGGGCGATTTGGTTCTCACGGCCACGGGCGATCTCAGTCGCAACCGCAAGGTTGGTATGTTGCTGGCGCAGGGCATGGATTTGCCGCAGGCGCTTCAATCATTGGGCCATGTGGCAGAGGGTGTTTACAGCGCCCGCACTGTAGTGCAGCGAGCCCAAGCTTTGGGTGTTGACATGCCCATTGCACAGGGTGTGCTGGCTTTGTTGGATGGGCAACTAAAGCCCGCTGAAGCTGTGTCGGCTCTCATGGGCCGAGGTGCTAAAGGCGAGAATTAAACTGGCGTGAATGCCAGTCGCACATAGATGGGAGCGAAAGCCTCAGCTTGTGTAATTTCGATCAGAGTTTCTTTGGCCAACTCAAGCAGTGCAATGAACGTGACCACCAACACGGGAGTGCCTTTGCTGGGGTCAAATAAGTTTTCAAATTCTACAAATTTGCGACCTTGAAGCCGCCTCAAGACAATGCTCATGTGCTCACGAACACTCAGTTCTTCACGCGTGATTTTATGGTGCTGAACCAGTTTGGCACGTTTCAAAATGTCGCGCCAAGCTTCTTGCAGTTCAACCAAATGCACATCGGGAAAGCGCGGTTGCAGGCTTTGTTCAATGTAGACCTGAGCTTTTAAAAAGTCGCGACCATATTGCGGCAAATTGCCAAGTTGCATGGAGGCCATTTTCATTTGCTCGTACTCGAGCAAGCGGCGAACCAATTCGGCGCGGGGATCTTCAGGCTCTTGACCTTGGGCGACTTTTTTGGGTGGCAACAACATGCGAGATTTGATTTCAATCAGCATGGCAGCCATGAGCAAATATTCAGCGGCCAACTCGAGGTTGTGCTCGCGAATTTCATCGACATAGCTCAGGTACTGGCGCGTGACCGCAGCCATGGGAATGTCGAGAATATTGAAGTTTTGCTTGCGAATGAGGTACAGCAACAAATCTAGAGGACCTTCGAAGGCCTCTAGAAAAACCTCGAGCGCATCTGGTGGGATGTAGAGGTCGTTGGGCATGGAAAACAAAGGCTCACCATACAGACGCGCCACCGCCACGTGGTCGATGACCTCGGGCAGACCGGTCGTATTTTCAACGACGGGCAGAAGCTCTGTAGAAGCTGCGTTGTTTTCCAAAAGTCTCAGCCTTTGGTTTGATACACGTAAGGTTTTTGGTCGACGCGGCCTGCGTTGAACTCTTTCAACACATGACGGTCAACAGAGGCGTCCCACAACAGCGCGCGGGCTTCTGTTTGAGCGGCATCAAGATGCGGCCGATCAAGCTTGAGCTGGTCTATGAACTGAGTGGTGTCCGAACGGTAGTCGGGACGACGAAAAAAATGCAGGAGCGACATGACAAAGCGCTTTCTAAGGAACTAAGCTTATTTTAACGGGGCTGAGTCAGAATTTTCTAACAAAAGAGCCGCATTCAGGGCAGAAGGCCAATCTGGCCAAACATTGTGGCTCATTAAATTCACAAACCCCGTTCTGCTGGCGATATCTAGGGGTTGGTGATGCAAGCCGCAAATGATCAGTCTGACTTGCTTCTTTTGGCAAACGTGGGCCAAGGCCACCAAGGCGTCTGCCCCTGAAGAATCGATGTAAATTAGATTTTTCAGGTCTAAAACCACAGCTTTTTGGGGCAGTTCGTCTTCAATGGCCTCTACCATCTTCACGGCACCAAAGAACAGGGCGCCATAAAAACGGTAAGCCCGCACTTGTCCTTGTTGATTCAAAAGCGAAGGGAAGTCTGTGTCTTTCAGTTCTTCAACACGGCTGAGACTGGAAATTCGATAGATGAAGGTGATGCAAGCCGCAAACAAGCCAAATTCAACGGCCACTGTGAGATCGACCATGACCGTGAGCAGGAACACCGCCAACAAGGTGATGCGATAGGGCGTGCGGAATTGTTTTAAATTTGTGAATGCATGCCATTCGCCCATGTTCCATGCCACAAACATCAAGATGGCTGCCAAAGTTGCCAATGGCACGTGGTTGGCCAACGGGGCTGCCACCCAAACCACACCCAATAAAACGAGCGCATGCACAATGCCTGCAACGGGAGATCGGCCGCCACTTTTGACATTGGTGACGGTGCGAGCAATGGTGCCTGTGGCTGGCATCCCGCCAAAGAAAGGTGTGACAAAGTTGGCCACACCTTGTGCCATGAGTTCTTGATTGGGGTTGTGCCTATCGCCAATGAGGCCATCGGCAATGCGAGCACACAGCAAGGACTCGATGGCACCCAGCAAAGTGAGGGTGATGATGGGCATGCTCAAGTGTTGAAGGTTGGCAAGGCTGAACTCAGGCCACACAAAACTTGGCAACTCGGAGGGGATACCGCCGAATTTGCTGCCAATGGTTTCAACAGGTAGGTGCATTCCCAATGCAACCAAGGTGGCAGCGATGAGGGCAACGATGGAGCCAGGAACCACTTGCAGCAAGCGCCGAAGGCCCATGGCAGGGGCTTGGCCTTGCTTGGCCGAAAAGACACGCTGCCACACCACAATCAAACCCAGTGAGCCACAGGCCAATGCAAATGCGGGCGCTTGAAATGTGGGGAGGGCTTCATTCAAGGTGCGCAAAATGCCAAAAAAATCTGCAGGCATGTTGTTGACCTTCAGCCCCATAAAATCTTTGGCTTGAGACAGCATGATCAGCACCGCAATGCCATTGGTGAAACCAATGACCACAGCAACCGGAATGAATCTAATGAGAGTGCCTAATTTGAGCAGGCCCATGATGAACAACAACACGCCTGATGCCGCAGTGGCAAGGATCAGGTTGGGCAGGCCATATCGCTCCAAGATGCCATACACAATGACAATGAAGGCGCCTGCAGGCCCGCCAATTTGAACCTTGCTGCCGCCCAATGCCGAGATGATGAAGCCTGCAATGATGGCGGTAAACAAGCCCGCTTCGGGCTTGAGGCCCGAAGCAATGGCAAAGGCCATGGCCAAAGGCAAAGCCACCACACCCACTGTGAGGCCGGCCGCAATGTCGGCGCCCAGCTCCTGTCGTGTGTACCCCTGTAATGAATCAACCAGCTTGGGGCGAAAGAAAAAGGCCATGCTTCAGTTTAACAAGGCGTATTTCAGCTTATCTATTGCAGGTCAGTGAATGCGCATGCCAGGTTTTGCACCGTGCCATGGATTCAAAACGTAAATACCAGGCTCGGCTTTTTCATCGGCATGACTGGCTGCCAGCACCATGCCTTCAGAGACACCAAACTTCATTTTGCGCGGCGCTAAATTGGCCACCATCACGGTGAGTTTGCCCACCAAATCTTCGGGTTTGTAAACGCTGGCAATGCCGCTGAACACGTTGCGGTGTTGGCCTTCACCCACATCCAAAGTGAGACGTAACAATTTGGTCGAACCTTCCACCGCTTCGCACTGCACAATTTGCGCTATGCGCAAATCGATCTTGGCAAAGTCGTCGATGGAAATGGTGGGGGCAATGGCTTCGCCACCAGGCAATGGCGCCGCTTCAACCACGGGCGCGGGTGCTTCAAACAAAGCATCCAACATGGCTACATCGACGCGCTGCATCAAGTGCTTGTAGTCGTTGATGGCGTGACCAGCACCCAAGGACGCTTGCACGTTGGTGAATGACAATGTTTCGATGTTTAAGAATTTTTCGACGCTGGTGGCGAGTGACGGCAGCACCGGTTTCAACATGAGACTGAGCAAACGGAAGGCTTCAATGCAAGTGGTGCAAACATCGTGCAAACGAGCATCCATGCCTTCTTGTTTGGCCAATTCCCAAGGTTTATTTTGGTCTACGTATTCGTTGACGCGGTCGGCCAGCAACATCACTTCGCGCAATGCTTTGGCAAAGTCGCGCTCGTCGTAAAGTTGGGCAATGGGCGCTACACCTTCGTGTAATTGTTGAAGCAATGCTTGACCATCGGCAGACACTTCGCCCAACTTGCCACCCAAGCGCTTGGCAATGAAGCCGGCTGCGCGAGATGCAATGTTGATGTATTTGCCCCCCAAGTCGGAGTTGACGCGGGCCATGAAGTCTTCGGGGTTGAAGTCAACGTCTTCGTTGCGGCCATTGAGT
>CANNNB010000018.1 GCA_947505995.1 Comamonadaceae bacterium | reverse complement strand
CGTGAACGGTGGTCATCAAACCGCGCTTGATGCCCCACTTGTCGTTCAACACTTTGGCCACGGGTGCCAAACAGTTGGTGGTGCAAGAGGCGTTGGACACAATGGCTTGGCCTGCATAGGTGGCGTGGTTCACGCCAAACACGAACATGGGGGTGTCGTCTTTGGAAGGTGCAGACATCAGTACTTTTTTAGCGCCAGCAGCCAGGTGTTTTTCGGCAGAGGCTTTGTCTAGGAACAAGCCAGTGGCTTCAATCACGATGTCTGCACCGACTTCGTTCCACTTAAGCGCAGAAGGATCGCGCTCTTGTGTCAAACGAATTTTGCGGCCGTTCACGATCAGGTTGTTGCCTTCCACAGACACCTCGCCTTTGAAGCGGCCGTGCACGCTGTCGTACTTGAGCATGTAGGCCAGGTAGTCGGGCTCGAGCAAGTCGTTGATGCCAACCACTTCAATGTCAGAAAAATTTTGAACAGCGGCGCGAAACACCATGCGGCCGATGCGGCCGAAACCGTTGATACCTATTTTGATCGCCATGATCTATTTCCTTTAAAGTTAATTTTGAATTTGTTTCAAGTGCAGCGCGAAGTGAAGATTTATTTCTTCTGCAAAGCCGCTTGCACGGTCTCGGCCACGTTTTCTGCCGTGAAGCCAAAGTGTTTGAAGAGCACAGGTGCAGGTGCAGACTCGCCGTACGTGTCGATGCCCACCACGGCAGCAACGCCATATTTCCACCAACCATCGGTACTGCCCATCTCAACCGCCACACGTGGCAAGCCGGCTGGCAAGACTTCAGATTTGTAATTGCTGGTTTGACGATCGAAGGTGGTGGTGCTGGGCATGGACACCACACGCACACCAATTTTCTTCGGGGCCAACAACTCTTGTGCCTTCAAAGCCAATTGCACTTCAGAGCCTGTGGCAATGATCACGGCTTTCGTCTTCTTAATGCCCACGCGTGAAGGCTCAGCCAACACATAAGCACCGCGGCTAATCTCGCCCAAATCTGACTTGGGAGAGTAAGGCAAGTTTTGACGTGACAACAATAAGGCTGTGGGGCGGTCTTTGTTTTCCAAAGCCACGGCCCATGCCACAGTGGTTTCTGCAGTATCTGCAGGACGCCACACATCGAGGCCAGGAATCAAACGCAAGCTGGCCGCGTGCTCAACGGACTGGTGTGTCGGGCCGTCTTCACCCAAACCAATGGAGTCGTGCGTGAACACATGGATCACGCGTTGCTTCATGAGCGCGGCCATGCGGATGGCATTGCGCGAGTAATCGCTGAAGGTGAGAAAGGTGCCGCCATAAGGGATGAAGCCGCCGTGCAAAGTGACACCATTCATGATGGCCGCCATGCCAAACTCGCGCACGCCGTAGTTGATGTGACGGCCCATTTGGCCTTTGTCGTTTTTCACCACGTCGCCTGCCAAGTTGATGCGCAATGCGGGCGTGGAAGATGTGTTGGTGAGGTTAGAGCCGGTGAGATCGGCAGAGCCGCCCAGCATTTCAGGCAAGGCCGCTGTGAACGCTTCCAAAGCCAATTGGCTGGCTTTGCGGCTGGCCACGGTTTCGGCTTTGGTGTGTGCTGCAATCACAGCGTCCACCGCAGTTTGCGCAAAGTTCTTGGGCAACTCGCCTTTCATGCGGCGCACAAACTCTTTGGCCAATGTGGGGTGCACAGCTTTGTAGGATGCGAAGGCTTTGTTCCATTCGGCTTCGCGGGCAGCGCCGCTTTGCTTGGCATCCCAGTTGGCATACACATCTTTTGGAATGACGAAAGGCTCGTGCGCCCAGCCCAATGCTGCGCGTGTGAGTTTGATTTCTTCTGCGCCCAATGGTTCACCGTGAGCTTTAGAGGTGTTGGCACGGTTGGGGCTGCCTTTGCCAATGGCTGTTTTGCAAACAATCAGCGTGGGCTTGTCAGGGCTGTTCTTTGCATCGGCAATGGCTTTGGCCACTGCAGCAGCATTGTGGCCATCAACCGCGTCGATCACATTCCAGCCATAAGCGGTAAAACGCTGTGGCGTGTTGTCAATGAACCAAGGCGCCACTTGACCGTCAATGGAAATGCCATTGTCATCGTACATCGCGATGAGTTTGTTGAGCTTCCAAGCGCCCGCCAATGCGCAGGCTTCGTGGCTGATGCCCTCCATCAAGCAACCATCGCCCATGAACACATAAGTGTGGTGGTCGACGATGTTGTGACCAGGCTGGTTAAATTCTGTGGCTAACAATTTTTCAGCCAAGGCCATGCCCACAGCATTGCTGATACCTTGACCCAAAGGGCCTGTGGTGGTTTCAACGCCGGGAGTGATGCCCACTTCGGGGTGGCCTGCGGTTTTGCTGTGCAACTGGCGGAAGTTTTTCAACTCGCCGATGGGCAAGGGGTAGCCTGTGAGGTGAAGCAATGCATAAATGAGCATGGAGCCGTGGCCGTTTGACAAAACGAAGCGATCACGATTGGCCCAGTGGGGGTTTTTGGGGTTGTGTTGCAAGTGTTCGCCCCACAAAGCCACGGCCATGTCGGCCATGCCCATGGGCGCGCCTGGGTGACCTGAATTGGCTTGTTGAACAGCGTCCATGGCCAGGGCACGAATTGCGTTGGCCATTTGTTGAGCTGCGGGTTGGGTAATTGCCATGGGGGCTCCAAAGAAATAATTGGGTGGAAGTTGACAAGATAACCTCACATTTTACTGCGCAAGAGCTTGCTTAAGCCCTACAGCGTGGCAACATAGCGGCATGCGTTTGAACACCATGGAATCACAACTCGAAGTGAATGAAGCCGCCCACTTGCTGGGCAGTCCAGCTTGTGGCTTGGCAAGCGCCATGGTTTTGGCGGCCGGCCGCGGCCAACGCATGCGTCCCTTAACCGATACCACGCCCAAACCGATGCTTGTGGTGCACGGAAAACCATTGATCCAGTGGCACATCGAAGCTTTGGCCAACGCCGGTCACCACGATCAATTGATCAACACAGCTTGGCTTGGACCCCAAATTGAGGCTCATTTTGGATCGAGCACCGATTTACCAAATGGTGGCAGGGTGCGCCTGCGCTACTCACATGAGGGACAAGCCTTTGGCTATGCCCTTGAAACGGCTGGCGGTATTGTGCGGGCATTGCCCTTGTTGGCGCCGGTCTTTTGGGTGGTGGCTGGCGACATTTATGCGCCCAATTTTAATTTTTCATCGCCTGTCGCAAATGAGTTTGCGCGCAGTGACAAATTGGCCCACATTTGGATGGTTCCTAATCCCGCGCACAACCCCAATGGCGATTTTGGTCTGTCCTCTGATGGCTTGGCTTTGAATTTACCCAAAACAGCCAAGCTGTTCACTTTCAGTACATTTGCCTTGTACAAAAAAGAGTTTTTTGCCAGTGCTTTGACGGGCATGCCAGAAGGCAATCCGCAAGGCACGGCCGCACCTCTTGCGCCCTTATTGCGAGCCGCCATGGACCGCGGCTTGGTAGGCGCCAGTCTTTTCATGGGTGCTTGGACGGATGTCGGTACCCCCGAGCGCTTAAAGGACTTGAACCAATCACCTGCCCCCCTTAAACTCTAAATCGTTTCTAGATTGACCAAACAACATGACCTTTGATTCAAATTTGTACGCAACCCGCCGTGCTCAATTGGCCGCCAAGATGGCAGCGCAAGCCCCCAACAGCATTGCCATTATTCCCACTGCGCCAGAGCGTCAACGCAATCGCGACAGTGACTTTTTGTTCAGGCATGACAGTTACTTTTATTACCTAACAGGCTTTACCGAACCCAATTCTTGGTTGGTCTTAACCTCAGACGGCCACGCCACAGTGTTTTGCCAGCCCAAAGATTTAGAACGCGAAATTTGGGATGGTGTGCGATTGGGCCCCGCTGCTGCGCCATCTCAGTTGGGTGTGCACGATGCGTGGTCGGTTTCAGCCCTTGATGCCAAACTGCCCGCCTTGCTTGAAAACAAGTCGGTTGTTTGGTACCCCTTTGCAACGCACAAAGATTTGTCTTCGCGCATTGAAACGGGCCTCAATGCCGTTCGTGCGCGCGTGCGCTATGGCGCACTGTGCCCCGAGCAACAACGCGATGTTTGCGGCATTTTGGATGAAATGCGTTTGGTCAAAGATGCCCATGAACTGGACACCATGCGTCGCGCGTCTCAAATCAGTGCGGGCGCTCACATACGCGCAATGAAAAGATCAGCAAGCATGTTGAGAGCCGGGCAAGACGTCCGTGAATACCATCTTGATGCCGAACTGCTACACGAATTTCGCCAACACGGCTCCCAATATCCGGCTTACGGCTCCATTGTGGCTGGCGGTGCCAATGCGTGTGTCTTGCACTACCGCGCTGATGCAGCGCCCATTTTGAGTGGCGATTTGGTTTTGATTGATGCGGGTTGTGAGCTAGATGGCTACGCCAGTGATATCACACGCACGTTCCCGGCCAACGGCAAATTCAGCTCGGCGCAGCGAGAACTTTATGACTTGGTGTTGGCCTCTCAAGAGGCTGCCATTGCCGTCACGCATGAAGGTGCACGTTTTGTAGATCCTCACGAAGCAACAGTCAAGGTCTTGGCGCAAGGCATGCTCGATGTCGGCCTTTTAGATGCCAACAAAGTGGGCAATGTGCAAGATGTGATTGCCAACCGAAGCTATTTCCAGTTTTACATGCACCGAACCGGGCATTGGCTCGGTATGGATGTGCATGACTGCGGCAGTTATGTAGAGCCGTCGGAGGTTGGCACCTTCAGCGAGCGCAAAGACCCCTTGAGTGGTGAACTCATCAAGGATCGCCCAAGCCGAATTTTGCGACCTGGTATGGTCTTGACCATTGAGCCTGGCATTTATGTCAGGCCCGCCCCAGGTGTTCCAGAGCGCTACCACAACATTGGCATTCGCATTGAAGACGATGCGGTTGTGACCGCACAAGGCTGCGAATTGATCACGCGCGGTGTGCCTGTGAAAGCCGATGAAATTGAAGCCATCATGCGCGCTTGAACGCACGCTTGATTTCAAAATAGTCATTCTGAGCGCTCCTCAGTTGTGCGCCAAAGTTAAAACACTGCAGACTTTGCCTGCAGTTTTTCACAAACTGACCCTCAACTTGGGGGTCTAGAATCAGAACTAGCAGAACGCCAGCCCCTTCACTCAGTGAAGCTGACGTCACTTGCCCATTAGGAGATCCAACATGAACCAAGACAATGCCGAAGAGCGCCGCGCTCAGTTGCGCCGCGCTGCCCTCGAATATCACGAATTTCCCACCCCCGGCAAAATCTCCATTGCGGCTACCAAGCAATTGGTGAATCAGCACGACTTGGCTTTGGCCTACTCGCCTGGAGTGGCTGCGCCGTGCGAAGAAATTGTCAAAGACCCCAACGCGGCATTCAAATACACCAGCCGTGGTAATTTGGTCGGCGTGATCACCAACGGAACAGCTGTACTTGGGTTGGGTGACATTGGCCCCTTGGCCGGCAAACCCGTCATGGAGGGCAAGGCGGTCCTCTTCAAAAAATTCTCAGGCATTGATGTGTTTGACATTGAAATCAATGAAAAGGATCCGGAGAAGCTGGTTGAGATCATTGCAGCACTAGAGCCTACATTTGGCGGCATTAACTTAGAAGACATCAAAGCACCTGATTGTTTCTATGTCGAGCGCAAATTGCGCGAACGCATGAAAATTCCTGTCTTTCACGACGATCAGCACGGTACGGCCATCACGGTAGGAGCGGCCATTTTGAACGGCTTGAAGGTGGTGGGCAAAGATGTCAGCAAAGTAAAGTTGGTCACCTCCGGCGCTGGCGCAGCGGCTTTGGCCTGCCTTGGTTTGTTGGTCAAACTGGGCATTCTGCGGGAAAATATTTGGGTGACCGATTTGGCGGGCTTGGTCTACGAAGGCCGCACCGAATTGATGGACGAAGACAAAATTCAGTTTTCGCAAAAAACATCGCAACGCACTTTGGCAGAAGCCATTGAGGGTGCTGATGTGTTCTTGGGCTTGTCCGCTGGCGGCGTGTTGAAACAAGACATGGTGAAAAAAATGGCAGCCAAGCCTTTGATTTTCGCCTTGGCCAATCCCAATCCTGAAATCTTGCCAGAAGAAGTCAAAGCTGTTCGCGATGACGCCATCATGGCCACGGGGCGCACAGACTACCCCAACCAAGTTAACAACGTTTTGTGCTTTCCCTACATTTTTCGGGGTGCCCTAGACAGCGGCGCCACCACCATCACGCAAGAGATGGAAATTGCCGCCGTGTATGCCATTGCCGAATTGGCTCAAGCAGAACAGAGTGAAGTGGTGGCCGCGGCATACGCGGGCGAGCCATTGGTTTTTGGCCCTGAGTATTTAATCCCAAAGCCTTTCGATCCACGTTTGATGATCAAAATTGCGCCGGCGGTTGCACAAGCCGCGGCTGACAGCGGTGTAGCGCTCAGACCGATCGCGGACATGGAAGCCTATCGCGAGCGTTTGCAAAGCTTTGTGTATGCCTCTGGCACCACCATGAAACCGATCTATACCGCAGCCAAGCGGGGCCTTAAGAAGCGCGTAGCTTACAGCGAAGGCGAAGAAGAACGCATCTTGCGCGCAGCGCAAATTGTTTCAGATGAAGGCTTGGCACGCCCCACCCTCATTGGACGCCCTGCCGTGATTGCGGAGCGAATTGAAAAATTTGGTTTGCGTTTGAAAGAAGAGCTAGATTACGACATTGTGAATGTTGAGAATGATCATCGTTACCGTGATTTCTGGCAAACCTACCACCGAATGACAGAGCGCCAAGGCATTACGGTTCAAGTTGCGAAGATAGAAATGCGTCGCCGTCTGTCCTTGATTGGAACGATGCTGCTGCACAAGGGAGACGTAGATGGCCTCATTTGTGGCACCTGGGGAACCAATGCCACCCACTTGCCTTATGTGGAGCAAGTGATTGGCAAGCGCCCTGGGGTTAATACGTTTGCTTGCATGAATGGCTTGCTGTTGCCCAACCGACAAGTTTTTTTGGTCGACACGCATGTCAATTACGACCCGACGGCAGAGCAGTTGGCTGAAATTACGGTCATGGCCGCCCACGAAATGAAGCGCTTTGGCATTCGCCCCAAGGTTGCATTGTTGTCGCACTCTAATTTTGGCACCTCCAATGAGCCTAGTGCTGTGAAAATGCGTGACACTTTGGCATTGCTGCAGAAAACCGCGCCTTGGTTGGAAGTGGATGGCGAAATGCATGGCGACATTGCGCTGGATGGCGAAGCACGGGCATTGCAAATGCCCAATGGCACTTTGCACGGCGATGCCAACCTCTTGGTTTGCCCCAATATCGATGCGGCCAATATTTCCTACAACCTTTTGAAAACTGCTGCGGGTGGCAACATCGCCGTCGGCCCGGTTCTTCTGGGTGCGGCAAAGCCGGTTCACATCTTGACGCCCAGCGCCACGGTGCGTCGAATAGTGAACATGACAGCCTTGACAGTCGCGGACGCAAACGCTGTTCGATAAGTCTGGCGGGTAATTTCTCCCTATTGGGGAAAGTACTTGCATTTTTTAGCGCATTGCGGCACACTAGCGGCTTCGAATTTCGGGGTTTACCCGTGAGTTTTGATGGTTAAAAGTGGGTGTGCGGCTAAGTTAAACAGGAATGAAATGCGCTTTAAAACGCTTGATTTTGCTGCCATAGCCGTCTGTTTGGGCCTCTTTTTGGCGCCGTGCACAAATTTGGTGCAGGCCAAATCGGCGGTCGAAGCAGTCGATGTTGCCCCCATTGCGTTAAAGGATTTGCCCAAAGAGGGCCAAGAAACCTATCTACTCATCCGTCAGGGTGGGCCTTTTCGGTACGAAAAAGATGGTGTTGTTTTTGGCAATCGAGAGCGGCACTTGCCTCAAGCGAAGCGCGGTTTTTACCGTGAATACACCGTCAAAACTCCTGGTGAAAAAAGCCGTGGCGCCCGACGAATTGTGTGTGGAGGGGAAGATTCCCGCGTGCCAAAACATTGTTTTTACACGCAAGACCATTACACAAGTTTTCGGGAAATTGTGAACGTGCCGTGAAAACGGGCGGTGCCATGGGTTGAAGTGAACCAAGAGATGAGTGTTCGCAAGCGAACATTCCAAATATGTCAATCAAAAGCCCAAAAGGCTGGTTTAAAAAATTAGAGAGTGAGAACGGCGATGGACAAGCCAATTCGACAGGACCAAGAAACACCTTTGAAGGGTGTGCGGACGAACATCGTCCAGTCGATTCGTGCATTTCGCGTGAGCGACCTGCAAGAAGCCGCAGATGGTTTAGGACAACACTTTTTGTATGCCAATTTGTCAAAGGCGCAAAGCAAGCAAGATGTGCTCGACTTGATCGCGGCACAGTTCACACTGCCCTCACACTTTGGCAAAAACTTTGATGCCCTGTATGACAGCATGACTGACCCCCTGCACAAGTCTGGCCCACAGCCTGGCTTTATTGTGGTCTTGGAGCACATACCCGCCAATTTAAAGTTTGACAAAGAAGCCCGCGAGCAGTTGCTCGATATTTTCCGCGACACTGCCGATTACTGGGGTGACCGAAAAGTGCCTTTCCGTTGCTTCTATTCTTTCTCTGTTGCTCGTGCCGCTACTGCGGGTGCCGAGAAATTGGCCGATGCAGCTCCCGAGTTCGATGCCGATGGTGTTGAAATGCTGGTTGAGGAAGGCGAAAAAATGCCAACTGACAAGCTGGTTGATGTTTCACCTTTGGCGCTTCGCATGAGCAGCCCATTCAACGCGGGTTATTGGCTCGCAGCCGCGTAATCGCTTAGCGCTTTTTGCTGGCGCTTCACGAATTCAAGGCCATGGCCAACTGAAGGTATTCTTCAACTGGAACTTCTTCCGCTCGCCTTTGCACATTAAAGCTGCCGGCAAAATTTCTTTCTGTCAACCATGCGCCCAAGGTGTGCCTGAGCAATTTGCGGCGTTGACTGAAAGCCACTTGAACCATTTTTTCCAAAAGCTTGACGTCGATCTTGGCCGGCTCAACTCGCGGCACCATCCGCACGACTGCGCTGTCAACGCGCGGTGGAGGGTCAAAGCTCTCGGGTGGAACAAACAGCACATTTTCCATTTCATAGCGCCACTGCAACATGACTGACAAACGGCCGTAGTCAGATGTTGCAGGAGAGGCCACCATTCGATCGACCACTTCTTTTTGCAGCATGAAGTGTTGATCTTCAATGGCGCTCACATGCGTTAGCAAATGAAACAAAATAGGCGTAGAAATGTTGTAAGGCAAGTTGCCCACGACCCGAAGTTTTTGACCTGCAGCCAGTGCTGTGAAGTCAACCCGCAAGACATCTGATTCCACCACGTTAAGCTGTTTGTGAAGGCGAAGGCGTAACGCTAAGTCACGATCGAGTTCAATGACGGTCAGTTGCCCTAAACGTTCAACCAAGGGCTGTGTGAGTGCGGCAAGCCCTGGGCCAATTTCAACCATGGGCTGACCAGCTTGGGGCTGAATGACATCAACAATGGCGTCGATGATGCCGCGGTCAGATAGAAAGTGTTGGCCGAAGCGTTTGCGTGGAATGTGCTTCATTGGGGGGGGTCGCGTAGCTCAACATAAGCGCGACCGCGAAGCTCCTCAACCCAAGCCGAATAAAGTTCCTCTAACTTTTTTTCGCGCAATTGCGATCGCGCCAATTCACGTTGCTCACGCATAGACAAAGGCGCTTCACGGCGCTCCATGACTTGAATCAAATGCGCACCGAATCTTGAAATGAGAGGATCGGAAACCTGTCCGGGACGCAGGCGCCCCATGGCCTCCTCGAACTCGGGTACAAATTGCCCAGGATTGGCCCAACCTAAATCGCCACCGGCAGATGCGCTGCCGTCTTGTGAAAATTGCCGAGCCAAATCGGCAAAGTCTGTACCGGCTTGAATCCTTTGTTTGTAAGTGAGCAGTCGATTGCGAGCGGCCGCTTCGGTCAACTCATTGCCAGTGCGCAGCAAAATGTGTCGAGCTCGAGTTTGAACAATCATGATGCTGCTCGTGTCTGTTTGCTTCTTTTCCAAAACCTTCAAAATGTGAAAGCCAGCGCCAGAGCGAACAGGTTCTGAAACCTCACCCTTTTTCAGAGCTTCAGTACTTTCGACAAAAAGACTTGGGTAGCGATCTGCGGCACGCAAGCCCATTTCACCGCCATTGGCACCTTTGTCCATTGCTTGAGAAAAAGACAGCGCCAGTGTGGCAAAGCTCTCGCCGCCTTTGGCGCGTTGCGCAACTTGCTGCGCTTTGGTTTTCAAATCTGCCACTTCTTTGTCGGAGCTATTTTCAGGCACAGCAATCAAAATCATGGCCAAGTTCAACTCAACAGAGTTAGAGGCAAGGGGCTTTCCGGACTGTTGACTTTGAATAAATTGTTCGACATCGGTGTCAGAAACGCGTGCTCTGTTGTCAACATCACGCTCGCGCAAGCGGCTGATCATGAGTTGATTTCGCAGTTGATCGCGAAAAACCGATACGCTCATACCTTCTAAAACCACTCGTTTGTAGAGCTCTTCTTTAGAAACTTGATTCTGCCGAGCAATGCTTAATTCTGTTTGATCAACATCTGCATCATCGACTCGAATACCGCTGTCACGCGCTTGTTGCAACTGTGCTTTTTCATTGATCAATTGATCGAGCGCTTGTTTCGTCAAGACCTCTGAGCTCAGGATGGGTGCGCCTTGAGGCAATTGCTTTTGCAAGCGCAACTTGAGATTTTGAACTTCATTGTTCGTGATCGGCTCGGAATTGACAACAGCAACAATGTAGTTAACAGGCCGAGCTTGCAGACTGCTCTGAGCATGTGCCACGCCAGTCCAAGACAGGGCACCTAACAAAGAGATAGCCACACCCAGTTTCGGTACCGCCACAAAGGTCCGACCAAGTGCTTTAAGCGAACGCAAGCTCGAATTAGAGTGCGTGAAATGGAATGCAAAAAATTTAGTCATAAGAGGTGAACCTGCTGGTGGGCGCCAAATCTTCGCGGAGATATTGATAACGAGGGATATTGTCGCGCAATGTTTTCAAAGGACTAGAACCAACGCGGGCCAATCCCACAAATTCAAGTTGGAACAAAATGCGACTGCGAGATGTACTGGTGGTGCTTTGTAAGCGCTCATAAACCACGCGACCCAGCCAGCAACCTGCATCATATTCAAGCCCAAGCAAAGTATCGACCATTTTGCGGTCTTTGAGGCTGAAGTTCATGCGGCCCACGCTGTACCACCGATCGGCGCCCAGACCCTGACCGGGTTCAAGGATTTGGGTGTTGGCAGGTGAATTGTCGTTGGCCAAAGAGAAGTCGCGCAATGGCCATTGCCAACCCACGTCAATTTGCTCGCTTTGATCGCGGGTGCGCCGGTAGGCGGTGTTAAACACCCTGTAGGGCGTTGGGCTGAAACGGGTGGTGAGTGTGGTGCGTGTGGTGAGATGGGTCTGCGCATCAAATTGGAGTGTTGAATCAAAAGTCCAGCGGTTGTCCCAGCGCACGCCTGCGCCGATCAAGATATCGCTGAAGCCTGATGCAACAGGCTGCTCTCCTGGCAAGCGCACCAATTGATCTGAAAATCGATACCTTTGAGCAACGCCAAAACGAGCCAACTCTGCGCCATTGTTGGCATCAAAGAAGCGGCTGTTGACCCCCAAGGTGACCAAATTGCTGTCTGCAATTCGGTCTTGACCCACATAAGGGTTCTCGGCGTAAATGGTGGTCAGATTGAAATCAGTAGCACCGCTGTCATAGCTGGGTAGCAAGCTTTGATCTTTGTAAGGCGTGCGAACAAAAAAAGCACGTGGCTCCAAGCTTTGCCGAAGGCTGCGTCCAAAGTAAGACGCGTCGCGTTCAAAAATCAAGCCAGTGTCAAGACTGAAGGTCGGCAGCAAGCGGTTGGTTTCTAGTTGGCCGTTGGCAAGCGCTGTGTCCAACTGGTAGCGAGTGCCGTGCAATTGAATTTTCGGAACCACATAGCCCCACGATTTCAGCCACGGCCGACTAATTTGTGCCGCTGCAAAGCTGCGCTGACCGTTTCTTAAAATACTGCTGGTCCCGCCTGGAATGCGGCTGTAATCAGCTTGAAAACGGGTGGTGTCAGCAGTCAGTCCAACATCAAATCCCTTCAGATCCCACTTGTTGTATTGGGCTAAAACTTGAGGTGAACGGTCGTAGGGTGGTGTGATGGGCGAACTGATGTCTTGCAAGGTTTGAAATTGCAACACTTGGGTCATCATCGACCAGTCACCTTGTGTCCAATGCAGACTGCCTGAGGCGGGTAGCAAACGTTGGGTCAGGGACAAACCTGCGCGTGGAAAGTCTCTCCAATAGTTGTCATCGCTGACCCTGTTCAAATTGACATTGACCCCTAACCGGCCCAAGACCGAACTGCCGGTGTCGATGCCGCCCACATGCTGCGACGACAAGCCCCAGCGAGATTGTTGTCGCAGTGAGTCGGTGGGCATGAGGTTGAAACGAGTTTGACCTTGGTTGTCAGGCTCGAGGTAGCGAAACTCAGAATCTAGCGCCACGCCACGCTTGCTCATGATGGTGGTGCTGAGCGTGGCATCGCGGTTCGGTGCAATGTTCCAGTAATACGGCGAAGAAACCTCGATACCGCTGACCGTGTCAATGCCAATCAAGGGCGCCAGAAAGCCCGACTGCCTTGAGCTGCTAAGGGGAAAAGTCAGGGATGGCGCGGCCAGGATGGGCACGTCCATGAAGCGCAGTTGCAAGTTCTTGGCTTGAATGGTGTTGTCTTCCTCATTGACTTGAAGGCTTGCCGCTTTAAGCACCCATTCGGGCAGCCAACTTGGACCCTGAACGCGCGTGCAAGTCGTGTAAGAGGCGTTTCGGATAATGGCCCGCTGCGGATCAATGAACTCAATTTCAGAGGCCTCACCTTTTCCGCCACCTTTAAGCAAGCTGAATTTGGGTGTTAAAAATTGTCCTTGAAAAGAATCTACTTGCAAACTCAAAGAGGGGCCTTCGACGGTGTTGCCTTCGCGGGTAATTTTGACATTGCCCAGTGCTTTTAAGGTGTTTTGCGATTGGTCGTATTCAATGCGCTGGGCCTTGACGGTGAGGCCCTGTTTTCGCAACAGGGCGTCGCCTTCGATCACCAAGTCCAGATCGGGTCGGGCATCTAGGCGTTGACCTGATACAAACAAGGGCGCCTGCTTGCGTTCGATGTCAGAGATTTTTTCTTCTAGGCGAAGGCTGTTTTGAAGGACCAAGGCAGGGCCCTTTAAGGCCGCAAGGGGTTCGGCGGCGTTATTTGCTGGCGCCGTCGTTTGGGCAAAGACAGGCACATGACCCAGCAAGAAGCCACCCAAGGTCAGGGCTTGCATCAGCTTGAGTGTCTGAAATAGAGGGCGGGTCTTCAAAGGGCTGTCGTCCAGGTTGACGGGTGTTTGTAGAATGGATTATCCATGAGTGCTGCCCAGCGCAAACTCCAGATGGGCTCGGTTAGCATCGCTTGATGTATTTACTTGGAATGTGAACTTGAATTCTGAACAAATTTCGACGTCGAATGTGGCCTGGGCTGACCCTGAGCGTCAGGCAGCCTGTGCAAACTGGCTTGACTCATTGGCACCGGCGCACGGCCTGGTGCCAGCAAGCCTGAGAATTGCATCGGCAGATGCCAGTTTCAGGCGCTATTTGCGCTTGGACACCCTGTCAGGCTCTAGTCTGATCGTGATGGACGCACCGCCCGACAAAGAAAGCTGTGAACCATTTGACAAAGTCGCCAAGCTCATGAAGCTTGCAGGACTGAAAGCCCCCGAAGTTTTGGCCTGGGACCAATCAAAAGGCTTCATGTTGCTCACAGATTTGGGCGATCAGACCATGATGTCAGCCATCGACACCAACAACCCACAAGCCAACCATGCCCTTTATATGCAGGCCGTCGATGCCTTAATTGATTGGCAGTTGTTCTCTAAACCAGGCGTTTTGCCGCCCTATGATGAGGCTTTGCTGAACCGAGAACTCAGCTTGTTTCCAGACTGGTACCTTGCGCAGCATCGTCAAATTGATGTCCAAGGCAAGATGCGGAACACGCTAGACAGCACCTTCAAAATGCTGGTGTCGCACAATCTGGCCAGCCCGTCGGTGTTTGTCCATCGCGATTTCATGCCGCGCAATTTGATGATGCCCACGGGCAGTGATGCAGCTTTGGGCGTTTTGGATTTCCAAGACGCCGTGTATGGCCCTGTCACCTACGACGTGGCCAGTTTGATGCGCGATGCTTTCCTAACCTGGGAAGAAGATTTTGTGCTCGATGTCACCATCCGTTATTGGGAAAAAGCGCGCAAGGCAGGCCTCCTTGACTTTGAAGATTGGCACCAAGATTTTGGCGTTTTCTACCGCGCAGTCGAGTGGATGGGCTTGCAGCGCCATCTGAAAGTGGCGGGTATTTTTGCGCGCCTGACCTTGCGCGATGGCAAAGAAAAATACTTGGCCGACGCGCCCCGATTCATTGCCTACATTCGCTCAACAGCCGCCCGCTACATTGAACTCAGACCGCTGCTTCGCCTGATCGAGGAAGTCGAAGGCAAGGACGGCGTAACGGGCTTTGCGTTTGGTCGCTTGTAATTTTTGAAAGTGAACACCGGATGTCAAGCACGCCTCGCTTTCATTGCCCAACAGCCTTAAATCAAGGGGAAGAATTGAGTTTGCCTGCTGGTACTGCAAGGCATGTGCAAGTTCTGAGGCTCCAACCCAATGATCAAATCACCCTTTTCAATGGCCAAGGCGGCGAGTTCAAAGCCCTTATCACGCACATGGGACGCAGTGAGGTGTCTGTGCGGGTGGGTGAGCAAAACAACATAGAGCGTGAGTTAAACATTCGCGTCAATTTGTGGTCAGGTATCACGGCCAACGAACGCATGGATTGGTTGCTTGAAAAGGCCACCGAATTAGGCGCCAGCACACTGTTGCCCATCACTGCCGAGCGCAGTGTTTTGAAACTCAAGGGTGAACGTGCAGATAAAAAACTGGCACATTGGCAAGCCATTGCGGTGGCTTCTAGTGAGCAGTGTGGCCGCAACCGTGTTTTGCATGTGAGCTCACCCGTCAATCTGTCTCAAGCCATTGCGCAATTGTCTGCCGCGCCAGCGCAAGCTGCGCGATGGGTTTTGTCTTTGTCACCTGGCACCCGGTCGCTTCAAGAAATGATGCAGACGCTCAAAACTGCCAATGACAAGGGCCAGGCAAAGACGAGCGAGCTCATTTTGCTCAGCGGGCCCGAAGGTGGTTTGAGTCCTGCAGAAGAAGCACAAGCCATTGCGTCAGGGTTTTTGCCTGTGAGCTTAGGGTGCAGGGTGTTGCGCGCTGAAACAGCGCCTGTCGCCGTTTTATCCGCACTAAATTGCTGGGAATAGATACACTCCGGTGTATGAACTCCAATCTTCTGTTGCTGGCTTTGTGCCAAGGGCTGTTTCTCACCAACAACGTCACCTTCATCGCAATCAATGGCCTTGTCGGTTTAAGCCTTGCGCCCGTTGGATGGATGGCCACGCTGCCGGTCATGGGTTATGTGGTGGGCGGTGCTTTGTCGACGGGCCTAGTGGCCAAGTCACAAGCCAAGTGGGGCCGCAGAGTGTCCTTCCAGTTGGGTTTGTTGGTGGGTTTGTTGTCGGCCGTCTTGTGTGCTTATGCGGCGCACACGCACAACTTTGAGCTGTTGGTTTTGGCAACGGTGGTGGCGGGTTATTACAGCGCCAACGGACAACTTTACCGATTTGCCGCCGCTGAGTTGGCTGAGGCCTCCTTCCGAGAAAAAGCAGTTTCATGGGTCATGGCGGGTGGCTTGATTGGCGCTATCGTGGGCCCCAATTTGGCCTCTCAAAGCAAAGGCTGGTTTGAAACGCCTTTCATGGGCGCTTATGTGGCCCTCACAGCCGTAGCGGTATTGGGCATGGTGCTGATGCACTTTGTGAAGTTTCCGCCTGTGGTGGAGAAAGTCAAAGGCAGCGCAGAAGGTCGCCCCTTAAGCGAGATCATGAAACAACCGGTTTTCATTGTGGCCGCAGCCGCAGCAGCGCTCAGTTATGGCGTGATGAATTTGTTGATGGCCGCGACACCGCTGGCCATGCAAGTGTGCGGCTATCAGTTCAGTGATGCTGCATTGGTTTTGGAGTGGCACGTCATTGGTATGTTTGCGCCTGGCTTTTTCACTGGCCACCTGATCAAGAAATTTGGTGTCTTGCAAATCATGTCGCTGGGCGTCATTCTCAACTTTGTCTGCATCGCCATAGCGCTTTCGGGCACAGAGCTGCATCAATTTGTATTGGCTTTATTTGTGCTGGGTGTCGGCTGGAACTTTATTTTCACAGGCAGCACCACCCTGGCTATGACGGCGTGGCGGCCTGAAGAGAAAGACCGCGGCCAAGCGGCCATTAATTTCTGTGTCTTTGCCACCATGGCCATAACCTCGTTTGCCTCGGGTGCGCTGGTGACCACACAAGGCTGGACTTGGCTGAACTATGGCTCAGTGGTGCCTGTGGCACTCACAGCGTTTGCCATGATGTGGCTGTACTGGTTGCGCAAAAACCAAACCGCAACTTGAACTCAGATTTCAGGGCATCGAAGCCATGACTTCCGCCACCGAAGCGGTGAGTTTTTTGGCATAAGGCACATGCAAAAATTCGTTGGGGCCGTGCGCATTGCTTTTCGGCCCCAGCACGCCACAGACCATCATTTGCGCTGTTGGGAAACCTTGGCTCAACATGCTCATGAGGGGGATGGTGCCGCCCTGACCGATATAGCCCACTGATGCGCCAAAGTGCGATTGGCTGGCGCTTTGCAGGGCGTTTTCAAACCACTGGGTGCTGCTGGGTGCGTTCCAACCGGTAGCGCCGCCGTTGGATTCAAAAGTCACACGCGCTTGGTAAGGCGCGTTGTCTTCCAACAATGCTTTCATTTCAGCTACGGCCATTGCTGCGTCGACCAAAGGTGGCAAGCGCAAGCTCAGCTTGAAGGCTGTGTATGGACGCAACACATTGCCTGCATTTTCTAATGTAGGAAAACCTTCGGCGCCGGTGACGCTCAGTGTCGGTGTCCAGGTGCGGTTGAGCAAGGCCTGCAAAGGATCGGTGGTGGTGGGCAACGCAAAGGTGGTGGAGCCACCGCAGTCGTAGTGAGCCCAAGGAAAACGTTTGTAAACTTCATCTCCCAAAATACCAGCGGTGGCTTTGGCTTGTGTCAAACGATCGGCAGGCACTTCGCAGTGAAAGCTGGCGGGCAACAGTCGACCCGACTTGCTGTCTTCCAAACGATCCAATACCTGTCGCATGATGCGAAAGCTGGATGGCACCAAGCCAGAAGCATCTCCAGAGTGAATGCCTTCTGTCAAAATTTCTACCTTCAAAGTGCCACTGGCCATGCCGCGCAAACTGGTGGTCAGCCACAACTGATCGTAGTTGCCAGCGCCACTGTCTAAACAAATGACCAAGCCAACATCGCCCAAGCGAGGACGCAGCGCATCGATGTGGGGCAACAAATCGTAGGACCCCGACTCTTCGCACGTTTCTATCAAACCCAGTATGCGGGGGTGTGGCGTGTTTTGATTTTTCAAAGCCTGAACAGCAGCAATGCTGGCATAGGCTGCATAGCCGTCATCTGCACCACCACGACCATAGAGTTTGCCGTTTTCGTATTTGGGCGTCCAAGGGCCTAAGTCATTTCGCCAGCCACTGAACTCGGGCTGTTTGTCTAAGTGGCCATACATCAAAACTGTTTGACCAGAACCTTCAGATGCAGCACGCGTGGCGGGAATGTCAAAAAACAAAACGGGTGTGCGGCCCGGCAAGCGCAAAATTTCCAAGCTGAGGCCAGCGACTTTTTGTGCCTCAATCCACTCAGCCGTTTGGCGCAGCACTTTATCGAGATAACCGTTGGCCTCCCAGTTGCTATCGAATGACGGCGACTTGGCAGGAATTTCAATGTAGTTGGTGAGCTCTTTCAAAATGCTCGAGTCCCAAGATTGCGTGACATCACGCAATGCGGTCTCAGCGTTCAAAAGGTGCGCGGGAACTTCTTTGTGAATCGGTGCGTTCATGATGCTTTCCAAAAAGTTCAGTTTGATTTCAACCAAGACAAGCCGCGAGAAGTGCCGCCAGAGGTGGTGTCAGAAGGGACATATTCACAACCGATCCAACCTTGCCAGCCCCATTGTGCAGAAAGACGATCGATCAAGTCAAATAAATAAGGCCAATTTAATTCACCTGTTCCAGGTTCGTGACGCAATGGCACGTCGGCAATTTGCAGGTGACCTACTTTGCCCGTGGGAAAGTAACGCTCCAATTTGGTGGTGACGTCGCCTTCGACAATTTGGCAATGAAACAAATCCATTTGGATTTTCAAATTGGGCTCGTTCACTTGCGCCAATATTTCGTGAGCATGGTCTTGGCGATTGACAAAAAAGCCAGGAATGCCGCGCAAGTTAACGGGCTCAAGCAAGACGTCCAAGCCTTGGGCGCGCACTTCGTGGCAAGCCCACTTTAAATTGGCGACCAAGGTGGCTTGCGCTTGATCGCGAGAAACACCAGCAGGCAACACACCCGCCATCGAGTGAATGCGAGGGCAACCCAAGATTTCTGCATAGCGCATGGCGCGATTCACGCCCGCTTTGTATTCAGCCTGACGGCCTGGCGAGCAAGCTGTGCCGCGATCGCCTTTTTCCCAAGCGCTCAAGGTGCTTGCATCGTCAATGCCGCCGGGCGGCATG
>CANNNB010000017.1 GCA_947505995.1 Comamonadaceae bacterium | reverse complement strand
TTTAACTATTAAGTGCATACAAAACAAACTACTATGAATTCTTAAGTAAACATTTAAGTAGGAATTCCGCCATGAAACCTCTCCGCGTCAGCTTCGTCGAACAAGACTCAACTTTGGCGGAACAGGTCCTTGCGCACCTTCGAACTGCTGGCATTCAAGGCTATCACTATCTCGTCGCAGACGACTTATGCTTAAACAACGCCCAAACAAGCAGTGATGTTGTGGTTCTGGATACCCTCACTTTGGGTGAAAAAAGCTTAACCTATGCGGCAAAGCTGGCAAAACACCCAGAAGTTCGTGTTGTCATGATTGCACCTGCCACCGAGCCACAAGAGCGCATTGCCGCCATTGCGGCGGGGGCTGACGTTTGCATCAGTAAACCCTTCAATCCCAGTGAGTTGGTCGCCATCATTGAAAGGCTTGCCGCCAGACTTCCCCAAACCCTTCAAAAGAGTTGGATCATTGACCCTGTCAGGGCCTTGCTCACAGGCCCGGCCAACAATGCCATTGGCCTGACCGCCATGGAAACCGTTTTGCTCACGCAATTGGCCATGGCGCCCGAGCAAGCCTTGCGCAGTGATGCCCTAGAAATGGCAATTTGGGGTCTCTCTGACTTTTACAACAACAAACGCTTGCAAGTTTGTGTGTCGCGACTGCGCAAGAAGTTAACCCACCGACATGGCGCTGAAGAACTTCTGGCAACGTGCTGGCGCTCTACTTACCAGTTTGTGCCGCGCATGCATTTTGCACCTAAGCGATAGTGACTCATTTTCGAAGAGCAAAGCACCTCTTGAGGTGCTTTGCTGCCTTGAACTAAAACGACAAAGCTTTATGCCACACGCGAAATTTGTGTGGGTTTGAAACCCAAATCAGCCGCCTTGCCTTTGCGAGCTCTAGCCGCTCGGGCATTGTTAAGGCTTCTAATTTCCAAAGTTTCTTCTCGGTCTTTACCGCCACGACCAATGCCTGTCAACTTGACGCTGCGAGTGTATGCGGCCGCGCCAGCCAAGGTATCTTTGGCCTCCAAATCTAAAAGCATCAAACCACGTCCGCCCTTTTCCATCAGCTTGAGCTCACTGATTTCAAAAGTCAAAATACGGCCACCGGTGGAAGCACAAGCCACATGAGTGGCAGCAAGCATTCCTGAGGTGCCAGGTTGCGGCGTTGCGTTTGAACCCGAGACATGAGACGGTGCGCACACCGACTCACCTTCACCCAGGGTGAGGAAAGCTTTGCCGCCTTTTTGACGCGAAATCATGTTGTCTACATTGGCCATAAACCCATAGCCGCCTGAACTTGATAGCAACAGCGTGGCGTTTGCTGGTCCTGCAAAGTAATGGGCAATTTGAGTACCCGCTTCCAATTCAATGAGCGTGGTCACAGGCTGACCATCGCCACGCGCACCAGGCAAAGACGCCACAGGCACCGAGTAAACACGGCCACTGCCTTTTTGGGCTGTGCCAAAGGCTAGCAACGTGTCGACTGTTCGGCACTCATAGGTGTCATACAAACCATCACCAGCCTTGAATGCAAAGCTGCTGGCGTCATGACCATGCCCTTGACGCGCACGCACCCAACCTTTTTGTGACACCACCACCGTGACAGGCTCGTCCACCACCTTCACTTCGGCAACTGCCTTTTTCTCTTCTTGAATAAGCGTACGACGAGGATCTGCAAAAGCTTTAGCGTCTTGCTCAATCTCTTTCACCATTAAGCGTTTGAGCGCTGAAGGGTTGATCAAAATTTCTTCGAGCTGTGTTTGCTCTGTACGCAACTCTTTCAACTCTTGCTCAATCTTGATGCCTTCCAAACGGGCCAATTGGCGCAAGCGAATATCAAGAATGTCATCGGCTTGGCGCTCGCTAAGCTTAAAGCGCATGATCAACGCCTGCTTAGGCTCATCGCTTTGTCGAATGATGGCAATCACTTCGTCAATGTTGAGCAAAACCAGTTGACGGCCTTCCAAAATGTGAATGCGGTCCATGACCTTGCCCAAGCGATGCTCAGATCGGCGGACAATGGTTTGTTGGCGGAAAGTAATCCACTCCAACATCATTTGACGCAAAGACTTTTGCACCGGCTTGCCATCAATGCCCACCGAGGTCATGTTGATGGGAGAAGAAGTTTCCAAGCTGGTGTGCGCCAGCAAAGCTGTGATCAATTCTTGTTGCTCAATGCGGCTGGTTTTTGGCTCAAACACCAAACGCACTGCGGCATCTTTGCTTGATTCATCGCGCACCACGTCAAGCAAGGACAAGACACTGGCCTTGAGTTGCATTTGGTCTGCACTCAAAGCCTTCTTGCCTGCCTTCACCTTTGGATTGGTGATCTCTTCAATTTCTTCCAACACTTTTTGAGAGCTCACGCCAATAGGTAATTCTGTGACCACCAATTGCCATTGACCACGAGCCATGTCTTCAATTTTCCAACGCGCACGCACCTTCAGGGACCCGCGTCCTGTGCGATAGGCATCTGCAATGTCAGATGCAGGGCTGATAATTTGGCCGCCGCCCGGATAGTCGGGGCCAGGGACCAAGGCAAACAATTCTTCGTCGGTAAGTTTGGGCGACTTAATAAGTGCTACGCACGCATCGGCCACTTCACGCAGGTTGTGACTTGGAATTTCCGTGGCCAAACCTACCGCAATGCCGCTGGCACCGTTCATCAGCACAAATGGCAAACGTGCTGGCAACTGCCGCGGCTCTTCGGTAGATCCGTCGTAGTTTGGTATGAAGTCAACGGTGCCTTGGTCAATTTCATCCAACAACAAGGTGGTGATTTTGGAAAGACGTGCTTCGGTGTAACGCATGGCCGCAGCACCATCGCCATCTCGGCTGCCAAAGTTACCTTGACCATCAATTAGGGGGTAGCGTTGACTGAAGTCTTGGGCCATGCGCACCAGTGCATCGTAAGCGGCTTGGTCGCCATGGGGGTGGAAGCGACCCAATACATCGCCCACCACGCGCGCACTTTTAACAGGCTTGGCACCCGTGGCGCCCGTGAAGCCTAAACCCATGCGAGACATCGAATACAAAATTCGGCGTTGAACCGGTTTTTGACCATCGCACACATCAGGCAAGGCTCGGCCCTTGACCACGCTCAATGCATATTCTAAGTAGGCGCGCTGGGCGTAGGTGGCCAAATTCAGTGAGTCATCGGACTCGCTGTTTTGAAGGTCTAAGCTTGGTTGATCGTTCATGGTCTGTTCAATTTATGTCTATGCTTCAGATGTCAACTTCAATGTCATCACCATGCAACTCCATCAGTTCGCGGCGAGCAGCAGCTTCGCCTTTGCCCATTAACTGGGTGATTAAACTTTCGGTTTGTGCAAAGTCCAAGGTGCCAAGTTGCACTGGCAATAAACGACGGGTGTCTGGATTTAGCGTGGTTTCCCATAATTGCTCTGCATTCATCTCGCCCAGGCCTTTGAATCGGCTGATGCTCCATGCACCTTCGCGCACACCGTCTTTGCGCAGCTTGTCCAAAATACTTTGCAACTCGCCATCGTCAAGTGCATACATTTTGGCGGAAGGTTTTTTGCCACGTGCAGGTGCATCGACTCGGAACAGTGGCGGGCGAGCGACAAACAAGTTGCCCGTTTCAATGAGCTTGGGAAAGTGGCGGAAAAACAGCGTTAACAGCAACACTTGAATGTGAGAGCCATCCACATCGGCATCGCTCAAAATGCAAATCTTGCCGTATCGCAAACCCGACAAATCGGGAGAGTCGTTAGGGCCATGCGGATCGACACCAATGGCCACTGAAATATCATGAATTTCGTTGTTGGCAAACAAGCGATCGCGATCGACCTCCCAAGTGTTCAACACCTTGCCGCGCAAAGGCAAAATGGCCTGACACTGTTTGTCACGGCCCATCTTGGCGCTACCACCCGCCGAGTCGCCCTCTACCAAAAATACTTCGTTGTCGGCAATGTCTTTGCTTTCGCAATCGGTGAGTTTGCCAGGCAGCACAGCCACGCCCGAGCTTTTGCGCTTCTCAACTTTTTGGCCAGCCTTTTGGCGATGCTGAGCCGCCTTGATGGCCAACTCAGCCAATTTCTTGCCGTATTCCACATGCTCATTCAGCCACAACTCGAGGCTAGGACGTACAAAACTCGACACCAATCGCACCGCATCACGCGAATTCAAGCGCTCTTTGATTTGACCTTGAAATTGAGGGTCGAGCACTTTGGCTGACAGCACAAAACTGGCGCGTGCAAAGACATCCTCTGGCATGAGCTTGACGCCTTTAGGCAACAAGCTGTGCAGCTCAATGAAGCTCTTGACTGCAGTAAACAAACCGTCGCGCAAACCACTGTCGTGCGTACCACCTGCGGTGGTAGGAATGAGGTTGACATAGCTTTCGCGAACCGGCTGACCATCATCCGTAAAGGCAACCGCCCAACTAGCACCTTCGCCTTCAGCAAAACTGTCGTTGTTGCTGTCTGCAAATCCTTCACCTTCAAACAATGGAATAACAGGATCGCCATTCAAGGTCTGCATGAGGTAATCGCGCAAACCTGCTTTGTATTGCCAAGTTTGGGTCTCTTTGGTTTTTTCGTTCAACAAGGTCACCATCACGCCAGGCATGAGCACTGCTTTGCTTCGAAGCAAATGCGTGAGGTCGTTCATGGGCAGGACACTCGATTCAAAATACTTGGCATCGGGCCAGACACGCACAGTGGTACCTTGCTTGCGATCTCCCTCACCAGCTTTGCGCGTCACGAGTTGCTCAATCACATCGCCACCAGAAAAAGCCAATGCAGCCACTTGTCCTTCGCGGTAGCTGCTGGCCTCTAAACGCTTGGCCAAAGCGTTGGTCACGCTGACGCCTACACCATGCAAGCCCCCTGAAAAACTGTAAGCACCGCCCTTGCCCTTGTCGAACTTTCCGCCCGCATGCAGACGCGTGAAAACCAATTCGATGACAGGCGCTTTTTCTTCAGGATGCAGGCCAAAAGGAATACCACGACCGTCGTCTTCAATGCTGACCGAGCCATCGGCATGCAAGGTGACTTTGATTTTCTTGCCATGACCTGCCAAGGCTTCGTCTGCGGCGTTGTCGAGTACCTCTTGGATGACGTGCAAGGGGTTGTCGGTTCGGGTGTACATGCCCGGTCGTTGTTTGACGGGCTCTAAGCCTTTTAGGACTCGTATTGAGCTTTCGCCGTATTCAGGAGTTGGTTTTGCAGAGGTAGGTGTGGCCATGGGCGCAGATTGTAGTGCGAATTCAGATAAAACACTGGATAAATTTACAGTCCAGTGTGTCCATCACTGCCACAATCGTGCATCATGCGGGTCAGACCGCTTAACAGCACATGTGATTCACAGGAGTTTTGACAAATGCACGGCACAGAAACCCCTTCCCTTTGGGTTCAGCGATGGTCGCATTTGGCCAAACCCCAAAGCCAGGTCTTAGATCTGGCTTGTGGTGCAGGCAGACACATGCAGTATTTTCAGGGTCTAGGACACCAGTGCACGGGTGTGGACCAATCGATCGAGTGCTTGGCGCAAGCTTGTGCCTATGGTCAGGTGATTGAGGCCGACATAGAAGGCGGCCCATGGCCCTTGAGCGACCAGACCTTTGACGTGGTGGTAGTTACCAATTATTTGTGGCGCCCCTTAATGACGCGCATTTTGGAATGCTTGGCGCCAGAGGGGCTGCTCATTTACGAGACCTTTGCGCTTGGTCATGAAACAATTGGCAAACCTTCAAGGCCCGACTTTTTACTCAAATCCGGCGAACTGCTTCAAACTTGCGCTTCGCTTCGTGTCATTGCCTACGAGGATGGATTCTGGGATTTACCCGCCAAATTTGTTCAGCGAATTGTGGCCGTTCGTCAAGTCAATGATTTGGGGCGTCAATTTCGCCTTCGCAGTCGTTAGAATGCTCATTTGTCGCTACTTTCATTCGCCATGACGAAAACTTTTCAACCCATTACTGGCAGCACTCCCGCCTTGGTCACGCCCATGTTGGAAGATGGCTCTGTCGATTACGCCAACCTGCGAAAATTGATCGATTGGCACATCGCAGAAGGCACCGATTGCATTTGCGTGGTGGGCACCACCGGCGAGTCGCCCACAGTCAATGTGGAAGAGCACCGTGAAATCATTCGGGTGGCGGTTGAACAAGCCAAAGGCCGCGTGCCCATCATGGCCGGTTGCGGCGCAAACTCTACCGCCGAGGCCATCGAGTTGGCCAAGTTTGCCAAGAGCGTTGGCGCCGATTGCCAACTTCAAGTAGTCCCTTATTACAACAAGCCCACACAAGAAGGCTTGTATCAGCACTTCAAAACCATTGCAGAATCAGTGCCCGATTTGCCAGTCATCATGTACAACGTGCCAGGCCGCTCCGTGGCCGATATGCAGCACGACACTGTTTTGCGTTTGGCACAAGTGCCAGGCATCGTGGGCATTAAGGAAGCCACTGGCAACATTGAACGCGCACAGTGGCTCATTCGTGATCTGCCCAAAGAATTTTCTGTTTATTCTGGTGATGACCCCACCGCAGTGGCTTTGATGCTTTGCGGGGGCAAAGGTAATGTCAGCGTCACAGCCAATGTGGCGCCCCGTTTGATGCATGAGTTGTGCGTCGCCGCCATGGCAGGCAAGGTTCATGAAGCCATGGCAATTCAATTCAAGTTGATGCCTGTCCACAAAAATTTATTTGTTGAAGCCAACCCCATTCCAGTGAAATGGGCCATGTCCCGAATGGGCTTGTGTGGTGGTACATTGCGCCTGCCCATGACCGAACTTTCCAAATCTCAGCAACCCGTGCTAGAAGCTGCCTTGCGTGCCAGCGGACTTATTTAAGGACAACCCTGTGAATCGATTTGCCCCTTCTGCTCGTTTTTTGAATGCATTGGCTGGTGCCACCGCTCTAAGCTGCTTTTTAACCGGTTGCTCAAGCCTTGAGGAAAGCAAAATTGACTACAAAAGTGCCAGTCAAGCGCCCAACCTCGCAGTTCCCCCCGATCTCACGCAATTGAAACGTGATTCACGCTACCAGGTTGCAGGCTCAACCAGCGCATTGGCCATTGCAGCCTCAACTGGATCTCCCAATCGGTCGGCCAACGATGCTGGTACAGCCGCCAATCAGGCAGGTGATGCACGCATTGTTCGCAATGGAACTCAACGCTACTTGAGTATCCAAAAAAATGCCGATGCTGTCTGGGACCCTTTGCGTGAATTCTGGAAAGACAATGGCTTTGTTCTCACACTTGACCAACCAGAGTTGGGCATCATGGAGACAGACTGGGCAGAAAATCGAGCCAAACTGCCACAAGATTTCATTCGCAAAACAGTCGGCAAATTATTTGATTCTGTCTACTCAACCGGTGAGCGCGATAAGTTCCGCACGCGTGTCGAGCGCACTGCCAATGGTTTAGAAATCACCATCACACACCGGGGCATGTCTGAAATCTACACGACCACCGCAAAGGAATCCACAACTTGGTCGCCTCGCGTATCTGACTCTGAATTGGAAATTGAATTTTTACGTCGACTCATGATGCGATTGGGCGGTCAAAGCCTATCAGCCAGTTCAGCAACGGCCAGCCAAACCACGGCATCAGCAACAGCAACACCCAACACCAGCCTGCCAGTTGGCGTCAAAATCATTAAGCAGAACAATCTGCCTGCCATCGAAATCAATGACAGCTTTGAACGCGCATGGCGACGATTGGGCGTGGCCATTGATCGAACTGGCTTCACTGTCGAAGACCGTGATCGTGCCCAAGGTGTGTTCTTTGTGCGTTATGCGCCCTCAGGCACCACAGGCAAAGAACCAGGTTTCTTTGCCAAGCTGTTCACAAGCGAAAAAGTCATTCCAACATTGGCCAAATACCGCATTGCCTTGACCAGCAAGGGCGATATTTCAACCGTTATGGTTCAAGGCGCTGACGGCATTCCTGAAACCTCTGCCAACGCAGACAAAATCATCAAACTGTTGGCTGAAGAAATCAAATAACAAACAGACCCTCCTCAAACCCACAAAGTCTGGGCGAAAAAAAACCCCGCAGAGCGGGGTTTTTCTTTGACTGCCAAGAATTACTTCTTAGGAGCTTCTGCAGGAGCAGCTGGTGCAGCAGGAGCGGCAGGTGCAGCAGCTGCAGGAGCAGCAGCGTCAGCTGGCTTAGCATCAGCAGCAGGAGCGGCTGGTGCAGCAGCTGGAGCTGGTGCGGGTGCTGGAGCAGCTTCTTCTTTTTTACCGCAGGCAGCCAAAGCAGCAGCAGCGATGATGGCAGCCAAAACGAGGGACTTGTTCATGATTATTTTCCTTAAAGTTAGTGAAAAAACAATTTCCGGGAAATTGTCATTAGGGTTAGTACAACCCTCTTGACAGAACAGCAAGCACTCGAGCTCTTGCTATTCAGCCTCAAATTATAGCTTTATTCACGTGAAACCTTTTCAGCCACTGTTTCGGCCACATGCCACCACCCCTCTTCCCACCAAGCCTGCATCAATTGAGCAGCCGCTTCGGTCAGGTCTTTAGCCTCTTTAGCAGATAAGAACTTCTGATTTGCCAACTTTTGAAGCAATTTGGCGTCCTTTCCGGTGGCCCGGAAACTCTCTCCATTGATAAACAGATGCTTGGCATCAAACAACATTTTGGTTCTTCGGTCTAAACGAACAGCACACGGCCATGCAAACGAGCTCAACTGATCGTGACTTGGGGGGTCAAACCAGACATTGGGTTTGGGCTCTGTCAATGTTTCACCTAGCAAACAATTCAAAATTTGGGAGTCTTTGAGTGCTTTGGCGACTGATTGCGTTGCAAATTTTTGCAGCGCCGCAGGAATCGAAGCGTCCTTGATGGCCGTAGTTTGACTGGGATCTTGGTACATCAGATCCAAACCAGAACCCGCATGTTCGGCCATTTCTTCCGACAAGCCCATGAGCAATTCACTAGCCAACTCCTTACTTCGAGGGACCTTGAAGCCAATCGAGTAAGTCATGCACTCGCCTATCGCAATGCCATCGTGTGCGTATCCAGGTGGCAAATACAGCATGTCACCGGGGTTAAGCACAAATTCAGCTTCAGGCTTAAATTCTTTCAAGATTTTGAGTGGTACCCCCTCCTGCAAATCAAACTTTTTCTGCCGCCCAATTCGCCACTTGCGTTGACCATGCGCTTGCAAAAGAAACACGTCATAGCTGTCGAAATGTGGCCCTACACCGCCGCCCTCCGTGGCATAACTGATCATCAGGTCATCAAGCCGCGCATCGGGTACAAATCGAAATTGCTGCAAGAGCTCATGAACCGCATCGTTGTGCAGGTCCACACCTTGAATTAGCACCGTCCAATCGGGTGTTTTCAGGGAAGGCAAACTTTTTCGGTTCATAGGGCCTTTTTTCAAGGCCCATTTCTCACCTTTTCGCACAATGTGGCGCGACTCAACCTCCTCACTTTCAACCATGTCCAATAAGGCCGCGCGATTGATCAAGGGCTTCATGCCCGGGATGGCTTGCCGAATGAGCAGTGGTTTTTTTTGCCAATGGCGTTTCATGAATTGGCTAGGGGTCAATCCCGCCAATAAGATCAAGGGTGTGTTTTTTTGCATCACATTCAATTCAAAAACGATTTCAAAACTGCGACAATTCTCAGATGGATATTACTTCTCAATGTGTGGTCGAACTGACCTGGACGCTTAAAGATACTTTGGGCGAAGTTTTAGACGAGCTCGATGAGCCGGTTGCCTTCTACTTGGGTGGTCAAGATTTGCTGCCTAAAATCGAGGAAGCGCTTCAGGGCCATGCTGTGGGTGCCAAAGTCGATTTGCACCTTGAACCAGAAGATGCGTTTGGGGATTTTGATGAAAACTTGCTTTTCTTAGAACCCCGGGCTCTCTTTCCCAAAGACATTGAGGAAGGCCTCACCATAGAAGGCAATGCATTGCCAGCAGGCTGCAACCCCGATGCGCCGCGCAATGTGCTTTACACCATCACCGAAATTTACCCCGATCACTTGGTGCTAGATGGCAACCATCCTTTGTCAGGCATTGCCTTGCGCATTAGCCTGAAGGTCAATCACGTGCGTTTGGCCACTCAGCAAGAGCAAGAGGCAGGTACCTGCGGTACTGGCTTTTTCAAAATTGAAATTGGCGATACGCCAGGCAAGGCTGGCGGTTTGCTTCACTGAATTTCTTTGGACGCCCAGCGGTTTTTATCAGATCGGCAAATTGGACAAAACTCCTGTTAATTAGCGCTTGCCAGTTGATCCATAACCGCCTTCACCACGTTCACTGGGGGCACCAAACTCTGTGACCACATTGAACTTGGCCTGCACCACAGGCACGATGACCATTTGTGCAATTCGTTCCATGGGCTGAATCGTGAAGGCCTCTTGACTTCGATTCCAGCAACTGACCATGAGTGGCCCCTGGTAATCGCTGTCAATCAAGCCCACCAAATTACCCAAGACAATGCCATGTTTGTGACCTAAGCCAGAGCGCGGCAAAAGCATGGCGGCATAACCCGGGTCCTTGATGTACACAGACAGCCCTGTGGAAATCAGTTGCCATGCGTTGGGTTGGAGGGTCATAGGAGCGTCCAAACAGGCCCGCAAATCGAGGCCCGCACTGCCAGGTGTGGCGTATGCAGGCAATTGATCTGTCATGCGTGCATCCAAAATTTTCAAGTCAACATTCATCGTCGTGAGATCCAAATTGAGGCGGGGGTAAGTGCTAAGTTCGGCTTAAGTCTTGCCTTGCCTTTGGCGAATTCGACTTGCAATTTCTTTCACCAAGTCTTCCGCCAAATGGGTTTTGGTGTCGCGTGGCAACTCTTTGGCACCATTTGCATCGACCAGCAACAAAGCGTTGTCGTCTTGACCAAATGTAGAGGGTCCAATGTTGCCTACCAGCAAGGGCACATCTTTTCGCACCCGTTTGGCGGTAGCTTGGGCCAACAAATCATGGCTTTCTGCTGCAAAGCCCACGCAAAATAAATCGCCACTTTGAGCCCGTGCCGATTTGGCAACAGCAGCCAAAATGTCTGGATTTTCGACGAAACTCAATTTAGGGGTATCGCCGGAGCCATCTTTTTTAATTTTCTGATCAGCTGCATGATCGGGTCGCCAATCTGCCACGGCTGCCGCAGAAACAAACACTGTGGCAGATTGAACAGCCAGTTGCACAGCGTCACGCATTTGCATGGCCGACAGAACATCGACTCGGTTAATACCCCGCGGCGTAGACAAACTCACAGGACCGGCAATCAGAGATACCTTGGCACCTGCATGCTGAGCGGCCTTGGCAATGGCAAAACCCATTTTGCCGCTGGACAAATTGGTGATGCCCCGAACGGGGTCAATGGCCTCATAGGTGGGGCCAGCTGTGACAAGTACATGCTGCCCTTGAAGCACTTTCGGGGTCCAAAAGGAGAGCAGTTCATCGACAATTTCATCGGCTTCAAGCATGCGACCATCGCCCGTTTCGCCGCAAGCTTGATCTCCCTGGCCAACGCTCAAAACATGCGCACCATCGGCCTTGAGTTGCGCCACGTTGCGCTGTGTTGCAGGATGGGCCCACATTTCTCGGTTCATGGCGGGCGCCAAAATAAGAGGAACAGTTTGGAGCGGCCTGGCCAAACACATGAGGCTGAGGAGTTCATCGGCCTTGCCGTGAATGAGTTTGGCCATGAAATCAGCGCTGGCCGGTGCGATCAAGATGGCATCGGCCCCACGGCTTAAATTGATGTGGGCCATGTTGTTGCCCTCGCGCGCATCCCATTGCGAGATAAAAACAGGCTGGCCAGACAAGGCTTGCATGGTGACAGGGGTGATGAACTGGGCCGCAGCCTCGGTCATGACCACCTGTACCTTGGCCCCAGCCTTGACCAAGGAACGACACAACTCTGCCGCCTTGTAGCAGGCAATGCCGCCTGTGAGTCCTAAAACAATGCTTTTTCGGTGCAAATCGTTCATGTTTGGCAATGTAGCAGATCGCGAGACCTTTATAATCTCGTTTTCCATCTCCCGGGTGCTTTGCATCTCGTCCTGGACATGACCAAATTCGTCTTCGTCACTGGTGGTGTGGTGTCTTCCCTAGGGAAGGGAATCGCTTCCGCTTCGCTTGCCGCAATTTTAGAATCGCGCGGCCTCTCAGTCACCCTCATCAAACTCGACCCTTATATCAACGTCGACCCCGGGACCATGTCACCGTTTCAACACGGTGAAGTGTTTGTGACAGACGATGGCGCGGAGACCGACCTCGATTTGGGCCACTACGAGCGCTTCATCAACACCCGCATGAAGAAGGCCAACAACTTCACCACGGGTCAAATTTACAAAAGCGTGCTTGAAAAAGAACGCCGCGGCGATTACTTGGGCAAAACCGTTCAGGTCATTCCCCATATCACCAACGAAATTCAAGATTTCATCAAGCGTGGTGCAGGCTTTGAAACGCCAGACGCAGTCGATGTCGCTATCGTCGAAATTGGAGGCACCGTGGGCGATATCGAATCTTTGCCGTTTTTAGAAGCCGTGCGTCAACTGAGTTTGCGCTTAGGCCCCAACAATGCGGCTTTTGTTCACCTGACGTATGTGCCTTGGATTGCAGCCGCTGGCGAATTGAAGACCAAACCAACCCAGCACACCGTGCAAAAATTGCGCGAAATTGGCATTCAACCCGATGCCTTGCTTTGCCGTGCAGACCGCATGATTCCTGATGACGAGAAGGATAAAATTTCTCTCTTCACCAATGTTCAAACATGGGGCGTGATTTCAATGCCCGATGTTGACACCATTTACAAAGTGCCACGCGTCTTGCACGAACAAGGCCTTGACGCCCTCATCTGCGATCGCTTGCACATCAACACGCAGCCTGCAAGCCTCAAACGCTGGGACGACTTGGTTTATGAAACCGAGCACCCTCAAGGTGAAGTGACCATTGCCATGGTGGGCAAATACGTCGAGCTGTCTGACAGTTACAAGTCAGTCAATGAAGCTTTGCGTCATGCCGGTATGCGTAACCATGTGCGCGTCAAAATTGAGCACATCGACTCTGAAACCATCACCCCTGAAACCGTGGCTCAATTGGCCAAATTCGACGGCATCTTGGTTCCTGGTGGTTTTGGCAAAAGGGGCATTGAAGGCAAAATTCAAACAGCTCGTTTTGCGCGGGAAGGCAAGGTTCCTTACCTTGGCATTTGCTTAGGCATGCAAGTTGCCACCATTGAATATGCACGCCATGTCGCTGGCATGAAAGACGCCAACAGCACCGAGTTTGAGCCCGAAACGCCCTTCCCCGTCATTGCGCTCATCAACGAATGGAAAGATGCCGACGGCACCATCCAAGTTCGCGATGCCAAATCAGATTTAGGCGGCACCATGCGCTTGGGTGCGCAAAGCTCAGATGTCTCTGCAGACACCTTAGCACATCAAATTTACGGCCCTGTGGTCACAGAGCGTCATCGCCATCGCTATGAAGCGAATGTGAATTATTTGGACGCCTTGCGTAACGCAGGTTTGGTCATATCAGCTCTCACGCAGCGTGAACAACTCACTGAAATTGTTGAGTTGCCTAATTCTGTACACCCATGGTTTGTAGGCGTGCAATTTCACCCTGAATTCAAATCAACGCCTTGGGACGGACACCCCTTGTTCAACGCCTTCGTCAAAGCGTCCATTGACCACCAACAAGGTGCCAAGCACCTCAAAGCCGTCGCTTGAATCAGAAGCGGACACAGGGACAAGACAAGGAATACCATGAAACTTTGCGGATTTAATGTTGGCCTGGACCAGCGCTTCTTTTTGATTGCAGGCCCCTGTGTCATTGAGTCAGAGCAATTGCAAATGGACACCGCTGGAACCTTGAAAGAAATTACCTCCTCGTTGGGCATTCCTTTCATTTTCAAAAGCAGTTACGACAAAGCCAATCGCTCTTCTGGCAGCACCTTCCGCGGCCCTGGCATGGAAAAAGGTTTGGAAATACTGGCCAAAGTGAAACGTGAACTGCAGGTTCCGATCCTCACCGATGTGCACACCGAAGCCGATATTCCCGCAGTTTCTGCCGTTGTTGACGTGCTGCAAACGCCCGCTTTTTTGTGCCGTCAAACCGATTTCATTCGAGCTGTTGCCCAATCAGGAAAGCCTGTGAACATTAAAAAGGGCCAGTTCTTGGCGCCTCACGACATGAAGAACGTGATTGACAAAGCGCGTGCAGCAGCCCGTGATGCGGGCCTGCCAGAAGACAACTTCATGGCTTGTGAGCGCGGCGCCAGCTTTGGCTACAACAACTTGGTATCCGACATGCGCAGCCTGGCCATCATGCGTGAGACCGGTGCGCCTGTGGTGTTCGACGCCACTCACTCCGTTCAGTTACCAGGTGGTCAAGGCACAAGTTCTGGCGGTATGCGTGAAATGGTGCCTGTGCTTTCGCGGGCTGCTGTAGCCGTCGGAGTTGCAGGCTTATTTATGGAGACACACCCCAATCCCGCTGTCGCCATGTCAGATGGCCCCAATGCGGTGCCCCTCCATCACATGAAAGCCCTTCTGGAAACGCTGCTCGAGCTAGATGCTGTGACCAAAAAAAATCCGTTTTTAGAAAATATTTTTAATTAAGAGAGACCCCAAAAATGAGTGCGATTGTTGACATTGTGGGCCGCGAAATTTTAGACAGCCGCGGCAACCCTACCGTTGAATGCGATGTGTTGTTAGAGTCAGGCGTCATGGGCCGTGCCGCGGTTCCTTCTGGTGCATCCACCGGCAGCCGTGAAGCCATCGAATTGCGCGATGGCGACAAAAGCCGTTATCTTGGCAAGGGCGTACTGAAAGCAGTTGAACACATCAACACTGAAATTTCTGAAGCTGTTTTGGGTCTCGACGCTTCCGAGCAGTCTTTTCTCGACAAAACCTTGATCGACTTAGACGGCACTGAAAACAAAAGCCGCTTGGGCGCCAATGCCATGTTGGCTGTGTCAATGGCTGTGGCCCGCGCCGCCGCTGAAGAATCTGGATTGCCCTTGTACCGTTACTTTGGCGGCATGAACGCTTGCCAATTGCCCGTACCCATGATGAACGTCATCAATGGCGGCGCACATGCCAACAATAACCTAGACTTGCAGGAGTTGATGATCATTCCAGTGGGAGCACCTAACTTCCGTGAAGCCGTTCGTTATGGCGCTGAAGTTTTCCATGCTTTGAAAAAAATCATTCACGACAAAGGCATGAGCATTGCTGTGGGCGATGAAGGCGGCTTTGCGCCTAACTTACCCAACCACGAAGCTGCTATTCAAATGATTTTGGACGCCATCAGTGCAGCGGGCTACACCGCGGGTGACCAAATTGCGATTGGCCTAGACTGTGCAGCCAGTGAGTTTTACAAAGACGGCAAGTACGAACTGAAAGGCGAAGGCTTGTCTTTGACGGGCGAGCAGTGGATCGACATGTTGGCCACGTGGGTAGACAAGTACCCCATTATCAGCATTGAAGACGGCATGTCAGAAGGCGACTGGGATGGCTGGAAAATGCTCACAGAGCGCTTGGGCCAAAAAGTTCAAATTGTGGGCGACGACTTGTTTGTGACCAACACCAAGATTTTGAAAGAAGGCATCGACAAAGGCATTGCCAATTCGATCCTCATTAAAATCAATCAAATTGGCACCCTGACCGAAACCTTTGCTGCCATTGAAATGGCCAAGCGTGCAGGCTACACCGCCATCATCAGCCACCGCTCTGGCGAAACAGAAGACTCCACCATCGCAGACATTGCGGTGGGTTTGAACGCCGGTCAAATCAAAACCGGCTCTATGAGCCGCAGCGATCGCATGGCCAAGTACAACCAACTGCTGCGCATTGAGGAAGACTTGGGCGACGTCGCGCAATACCCTGGTCGTTCAGCGTTTTACAATTTGCGCTAATATTTCTGGATAGCCTAATTCGATGCTCATGGAAAACAGACTACTGCCAGCCGCTTTGATCGCCCTTCTTTTGATCTTGCAGGGTCAGATTTGGCTGGGCAAAGGCAGTGTTCCCTCGGTCATTGAACTTGAGCACAAAATTCAAGAGCAGAACGAATTGAACGCCAAAGCCAAGCGAATCAATGGCCAACTCAACTCCGAAGTGAACGACCTCAAAGAAGGTTTGAACACTGTGGAAGAGCGTGCTCGGCATGAGCTGGGCATGGTCAAGGCCAACGAGATTTTCGTGCAGATCGAAAAATGATCAATCCGGTCGAGTTGGCCGGCTTCGTTCTGTCGTTGGCAATGGTTTATTGCAATATCAAAGAAATTCCTTGGGGTTGGCCCCTGGCCATTTTGAGTGCTCTGCTGTATGGCTCTGTATTTTGGAACAGCCAACTTTATGGTGAAGCCTGCTTGCAAATCATGTTCATAGTGACAGCGGCCTGGGGCTGGCAACAATGGTTGAAAGGGCACACCCCTCATTCTGTGCTTACAGAAGCTTCTGAAAGTTCAGCGCCCGTGGCACTAGCTAAGCTTTCAGTGAGCACCTTACAGGCTTCTGAGCGACGTTTTGCCTTCATCGGTACATTGTTGGCTTGGCCCGCATTTTCTTTTTTCTTACATCGCTATACCGACAGCGATGTTGCCGTATGGGATGGCTTGGTCACTGCATTGAGTTTGTTGGGTCAGTATTTATTGGGCCGCAAGAAAATTGAAAATTGGTGGGTCTGGATGCTTGTCAATGTTCTAACCGTTGGACTGATGGCCGAAAAGTCTTTGTGGCTCACGGCTGTGTTGTATGGTATTTTTGTCGTGCTAAGTTACATTGGCCTTCAAACTTGGCGTCGCCATGCGCAATAAGGTCATTCGAGTTGCGCTGCTGGGTGCAGAAAGTACTGGTAAAACCAGCTTGAGTCAGCACATCACAGATGCTTTTTTGGCTCAAGGCCAGATCGCGACTTATGTTCCAGAGGTACTGCGCGAGTGGTGCCAAATGCATGGCAGAACGCCGGCGAACCATGAACAACGCCTCATTGCGCAGCAACAAGCTGAGAGAATTTTTTCAATCCAAGAGGGTTGGGTCATTGCCGACACCACGCCTTTGATGACCGCTGTTTACAGCGACTATGTTTTTAAAGACCTGTCTTTGTACGAGCAGGCCCTAGAGCTACAAGCGCAATTTGATTTAACGCTGGTCATGGGACTTGATGTGGCGTGGGTGCCAGATGGCTTACAGCGAGATGGAGAGCATGTGCGTGAGCCTGTAGACAATTTGATACGACAAGCCATGTCAAAACGGCAACTGCCTTTCAAAGTCATTTATGGTCAAGGCAAGGTCAGGCTCAATGCCGCTTTGTGGGCCATCAGTGAGGGTCTTGCGATGTTGGCCGCGTCACTTCATATGAAATTTGCTGGCCCCAATTTGCAACCTACACAAACTCAACGCGAAGAGAGTCAATACGGTTTGAATCAAGGCAAAACTGCCTGGCGCTGCGATTTGTGCAGCGACGCAGACTGTGAGCACAGGCTCTTTACTGACCTGCTCAAATAAAGCCAGCTAGTGAACCGAAGGTCCCGTAGGGGGTGACGCTTCAGGTTGCGTAAAGAGGCTGGCAGCGTCTACCGGATCAAATTGATACTGGGCCCCACAGAACTCACAACCCACTTCAATGTTTTCGCGCTCCGACAAAATACTTTCGGCTTCAGCAACCCCTAAACTTTGAATCATGCGACCCACTCTTTGGCGACTGCAGCTGCACTGAAAACGAGGACCTGTATCGCCAACCAAAGGCTCAAATCGAAGCAACGGCTCTTCCCAGAACAATCGGTGCAATACAGTTTCCACATCCAAACCTAGCAATTCTTCGGGCTTCAAACTCTTAGACAAAATGGAAATGCGGTTGTAGTCTTCATCCTTGCCCAATGCCGATTCACGCTCTACTGAATCGTATCGACCCGCCAAATTGCCAGCGCCTTCCAAAGGCAATCTTTGGATCAGCAAACCTGCTGCCACTTGAGAGTTAGCAGCCAAAACCAAAGTGGTATCGAGTTGCTCAGACTGCAACATGTAATGCTCCAGCACTTCGCTTAACTTTTCTAATTTTTCTTTTTGGTCGCCAAACAAAGGCACCACGCCCTGATAAGGCTGCTGACCCGGCAAACGCTCTAATGGATCGAGGGTAATGGCGCAACGCCCCTCGTTGTTGACATTGACCATCTGACTCAATGAAGCCTGAGGCAACACCTTGCCTTGGACAGTGGCTGTGGCTCGGAATCCAAAATCGGGCTGCACTTCTACCACAGACAACTTGACGGGGCCATCGCCAAACACTTGCAACACCAATGCGCCATTGAATTTGATATTGGCTTGCATTAAAACTGCAGCGGCCGACATTTGGCCTAACAACTCTGAGACAGGTTCTGGGTAAGCGCCCGTTTCTGTGTTGGCAGAGCGCCTTTGCAGCACCTCCCACCATGAATCGGTTAAACGAACAATAGCACCGCGAACGGGTAAGCCTTCGAATAAAAATTTATGAAGTTCAGACAATTTTTTTCAAACTCGATTGGAAAAGGAGCGCATTCTCGATGTAATGTTTGGCCGGCATGCGCAAGCCCTCAATTTGGTCAGGCGTTAGTTCGCGAACCACCTTGGCAGGAGAACCCATGATCATGGAGCCATCGGGAAACTCTTTGCCCTCGGTCACTAAAGAACCTGCGCCCACCAAACAGTTTCTACCAATTTTGGCATCGTTCAAAACCACCGCACCAATGCCAATGAGCGATTCATCGCCAATGGTGCATCCGTGCAACATGACGTGATGACC
>CANNNB010000016.1 GCA_947505995.1 Comamonadaceae bacterium | reverse complement strand
GAAAAATTATGAAACTTTTTAAACTGTTTGCTTTTTATCTGCTCGGGGCTTATTCCGATTTGCTGAGTGCCTGAGTTTTGAAATTCAAACTATTTCAGCGAAGCCTTGCAGTCTAGCACGGTTTTTTGTGCTGATTGAAAAAAATTTACTTTTTTCAATTTTTTTAAAGTTATTGCAAACTTTTTAAACTGCTAGGAGCTTTTGCCTACTCGCTAAAAATTTTTTGTTTTTAGCGAAGACAGCGAATATAGCACAGATTTTTGGGGGCACGCAAGCCTGTCCTTCAAGTTTTCCTTTGCCATTGATAATCCCAGCATGGCTCTTATTACTTTACTTGACGCATCGCTGGCTTTTGGCCACGTTGCACTCCTTGATCACGCTGACTTTGCCCTGGAAACTTCGGAGCGCATTGGCCTGATTGGCCGCAACGGCACAGGCAAATCCTCTTTTCTCAAAATTTTGGCAGGCATGGAGCACGCCGATGACGGCACCATGCATGTCCAACAGGGTGTCCGCATCGCCTATGTGGCGCAAGAGCCCTTGCTTGAATCGGAGGACAGCATTTTTGAATCTGTACAGCGCGGCCTGGCCCCTGTCATGAAACTCATTGATGACTACAGCAACTGCGTGGGCGATCTGGATGTGTTGCAAAGTCAAATTGAATCGCTTGATGGCTGGGGTTGGGAACAACGCGTCGACGAAACACTGCACCGCTTGCACCTAGACCCTAGCGCCAAGGTGGCCACATTGTCTGGCGGCAATCGCAAGCGCGTGGCACTGGCCCAAGCTTTGGTCACGCATCCTGATGTGCTGCTGCTGGACGAGCCCACCAACCACCTTGACTTGGATTCCATCGCCTGGCTGGAGCAACTTTTAATTGACTTCAAGGGCAGCGTGGTGGCCATCACCCACGACCGCGCATTTTTGGACCGCATTGCCACGTGCATTTTGGAGTTGGACCGCGGTCGCCTGCGCAGCTATCCAGGTAACTTTGCGCAGTATCAAATTAACAAAGAAGAGCAAATGGCGCAAGAGGCGGTGATCAGCGCGAAGGCCGATAAGTTGTTGGCACAAGAAGAGGTTTGGATTCGCAAAGGCGTGGAAGCGCGCCGAACAAGAAGCCAAAGCCGCATTGCACGGCTTGAGACTTTGCGCGCCACCCGCAGTGCCCGCAGAGAACAAGTGGGACGCGTTCGCATGGAAGTGGCCTCAGGGGCACCCACTGGCAAATTGGTTGCAGAACTGACCGATGTCTGTAAGTCATTCACCTCGCCTGAAGGCGATGTGAAAGTCATTTTGAAAGACTTCACTGCCACACTGCTGCGCGGCGACAAAATAGGTTTACTGGGCCCTAACGGCGCTGGCAAAACAAGCCTCTTGAAAATGATTCTGGGAGAGCTTGAGGCCGACAGTGGAAAAATTCGGCAAGGTGCCAATTTGCAAGTGGCCTACTTTGATCAAATGCGCAATGCCCTCGACTTGGAAGCTTCTCTTGAGGATTTCATCAGCCCAGGCAGTGAATGGATCGAAATTGGCAACAAGCGCCAGCACGTGAAGAGTTATTTAGGCGACTTCTTATTTTCACCCGCACGCGCCACTTCGCCCGTTAAATCATTGTCTGGCGGCGAGCGCAATCGCTTGTTGTTGGCACGTTTGTTTGCAAGGCCCGCGAATGTGTTGGTGCTTGACGAACCCACCAACGATTTGGACATTGACACACTGGAACTCTTGGAAGAGTTGCTGCAAGATTACCAAGGCACCGTGTTTTTGGTGAGTCACGACAGGGCCTTCATGGACAACGTGGTAACCAGCATCATTGCCTGCGAGGCAACGCCAGACAAGCCTGGTTTTTGGCGAGAGTACGAAGGCTCGGTGCAAGATTGGCTGACACAATCACTGCGCAGTCAAAGCATTCAAGCGCAAAACAAAGCGGCCGCTACCAAGGCTGCACCCCAGTCCAACTCAGGCGCGGCCTCAAACGCGGCCCAAGCTGCAGCAGTCGAAACTGTCACGGCAGTTGCGCAGCCTAAGGCAGCGGCAAAGAGTGCGCAGAAATTGAGCTACAAAGAGCAACGCGAGCTTGATGGTTTGCCTGCATTGATTGAAGGCTTGGAAAAAGAACAGGTCGAAATTCGAGCCGCCATCGAGGACGGCAGTTTGTTTGCCAAAGATCCCGCCAAGGCTGCCGCCTTGTTTGCGCGAGATGCGCAAATTGACACTGAATTGCTGAGTGCCCTAGAGCGATGGGAAACGCTTTCAACACCTTGAAGCATTTTCATGAACTTTGTTTTCAGCCCTGAAGAGTTCACGGCTTTGTTGGTGCTGTCCACAGCAGCCAGCTTCACGCCGGGCCCCAACACCACACTGTCTGCGGCATTGGCCGCCAATCTGGGTTTGCGCTCAGCCATGAAATTCATTGTGGCTGTGCCCGTGGGCTGGGGATTTTTGTTGACCATTTGCATGACGGGCTTAGGCAACTTGGTCATGGCCGTACCCGCCTTGCGCTGGGTGATCTTGCTGGGTGGCACCCTGTATTTGTTATGGATGGCCCGCCAACTATGGCGAGCTCGAGAAATGGCCAAGGCCGATGAGAGTCGAATGCAAATCACATTCTTTCAAGGCGTTGCCATTCAATTCCTCAACATCAAAGCCTGGATGCTGGCTCTGTCGTTGGTGGCTGGATGGGTGGCCGGCAAAGAAGATGCGCTGGAGCGATGCGCCGTTTTGTTGCCCCTCATGATGCTGTTTGGTTTCTTGAGCAATTTAACGTATGCCGCCATGGGCAGTTTGCTGCGCGAATGGCTTTTAAAAGGCGCTCGCTTGCTGGTTTTCAATCGGTGCATGTCTTTGGCCCTGGTTTTGACTGCAGTTTGGATGTTCAAAACAAGTTTCTAAGCGATGCAAGTGGCTTTAGACTAAGCATCATGGGACAACTTCTTTTAGTGCGCCACGGTCAAGCTTCTTTCGGCGCCGACGATTACGACCAACTCAGCGATTTGGGCAAGCGGCAGAGCATTCGCCTGGGAGCGTATTGGCAACAAATGGCTGCCGAACAATCCGGTGCAGAGGCGCTGAGGTTTGAGGCTGTTTTAATGGGCAGCCTGAAAAGGCACCGTCAAACTTGGGAGGGCATTGCGCAAGGTGCGCAACTGCAAATGAAGCCTGAAGTGTGGCCTGAACTCAATGAGTACGACAGCCATGCTTTGATTGAAACCATTCATCCCGAGCCACTTGCCAAACCCGATACGCCAGAGATGTACAAGCATCACTTTCGCTTGCTGCGAACGGCACTTCAACAATGGATGGCGGGTGCGACTCAGCCACGTGGCATGCCAAGCTATGTAGAATTTGCGGCTGGCATCCAAGCCGTTTTAAAGCATGTCCGAGAAAACCATCAAGGGCGTGTCTTGGTCGTCTCAAGTGGGGGGCCTATTTCGACAGCGGTCGCCCAAATTCTGAAGGCGCCTTCCGAAACTTCCATTGAATTGAACCTGCGCATCCGAAATACGGCACTCACGGAGTTTGTCTTTACGCCGTCAAGGCACATGTTGCTTTCTTACAATAACTTACCTCATTTGGACCATGCTGATCATCGAAGCTGGATCACTTTTGCCTGATAGTGTTTCCCCCGATAGGGGTGCGCCGGTTTTCTTGTCAGAATGACAATCATGCAAAATTCGCATCAGGCAACTTCGCATTCAACTCAAGCGGCAGGCATTCAAGTCTCCCATTGCGAACTGTCTGCTTGTGCCGCCTTTTTTGATGCCCACGGCATCGAAGAAGGCTTGGAGATTGCGTCAACCTCAGGCGCCTTGTTGTGCCGCATGAGCGACGCTTGGATGCAAGTGCATGCGCCTGCCAGTGACACACTTGCGCTGCACCAACATGCCAACAATTTAAAGCAAGAAATTCTGTGGGCCATGCTGGTCTCGCCGCATCGCTTTGATTTCAATGGCTTGGAAGCGCTTAGCAGTGCAGTGCGGGTTCGAGAAAACATTGTGTTGGACGCCCGAAAGACGGCGCTGGCCTTTAAAACCAATGCGGCGGAGCGGCCCAGTGAATTTTGGCGCTACGAAGAAGAAGCTGGCTTTATTTTGCAGCCCCATACAAGCTTGATTGAAGCATTGATCAGCGCCACGCAACCCGAGGCCACCGGCAAGCTATATGACTTTTCTTGTTATCGCGCCACCGAATATGTGATCTTGTTAGGCTTGGCCCAAGAAGCAAGCCAGCACAACCTTGCCCTGTTGGCACAACTGCAACAGGTGAACGAAAAGCATGCCATCCGCTCTGGCCTTTTCCATGAAGTTTTTCTGCATGAATATGGCTCGCAAGAGGCGCCCATGCCTGCTGGCTTTTATGTCCCAGGTGATCGAGTTTGGTTCCGAAATCCAGACGAGCGCTCGTCGGATGTGACAGGCTATGAAGGCTCGTGGGTGATTTATGTCGGCAGCGGTTTGTTCAGCAATTTTTGGAAACGCGATCAGCCCTTCACACTGGAAAGCAAGTGCATTGAAATTTACCATTGGCGCGATGGCGTGCAAACCAATGCTGCGGGTGAGTTGTGGCTAGACGAAGCCAAAGTGGATGCTTGCGTGCATGACACCATGCAAGCGCCCGACAAAATCAAACAAATCTTGCATCAAATGATGCGCATCAGAGACCCTAAAGGCGTTTACGCAGCGGGCGGTTGCTTGGATGCCACGCGTGAGTGCCCCAAGCAAATATTTCCAACAGCCATCGAGCTGGTTTTGCCTTCTTTTTGACTTGAATCTATCGCCCCCTTTTATGCAACACGGCAATTAAGTCATCAGGGTATTGGCAGGCAATCGGTCTATTTCTAACAGCAAATCGGCCAAGGCACGGCCAGCCGCGTCTAACAAAATTTGACCCTTCTGCGCCGTCGCAGCAGCCGCATTGCCCGCCGCCCCAGCTGGGTTGTAGTCTTGCATTTGCCAAGCCAACTTGGCGCTTCGGCCGTTGCCCAGAATGGGGAAAGACAGCGCACGGTCTTCAGCGCTTGAACGGAAATTTTGGGCCTTGCTCATGCTCACAGCATGCGGCTTGAGCGCCAGCATGACCGAGGTTTCAACATCACCCGCATGCACCCCAAATCGATGCTCATGGTCTGTGAAAAGCGCGTTGGCATCTTGGCCCTTTTCGTCAAGCAAAGGCAACTGATGCCAGCTCACGCTGTACACCAACATGCCTAAGCGCGCGCGCAAATCGCGGGCTACCACGTCCATGGCACCCACATGGCCGCCATGCGCATTGAACAGCACCAATTTGTGAATGCCTGCGGCTTTGACGGACTCTGCAATGTCCGTCCAAAGTCGGATCAGTGTTTCAGCTTTTAAGGACAGTGTGCCGGCAAAAGCCGCATGCTCGGGACTTAAACCCACGCTTTGCGTTGGCAGAACCAAGATGGGCAAGTCTTTCGGATTCAAGCTATCCGCAATCGAAGCGGTACCCGCGTTCAGACGGGTCATGGCTGAATGCAGCACGCCATTCACAATGTCAACATCAACCGACAAAGGCAAATGGGGTCCATGCTGCTCGGTAGCCGCCAAAGGCAATACGGCAATGGCCCTCGAGACATCAAGGCGGCCAAAGTCGTGGGTGGTCAAGTCGGACCAAAAGTGAATGTGATGTGGCATGTCTAAGGGGCTTTTCAATCTGCGCAGTTTAATGGAGGTGCAGAATTTAAGGGCATGTTTTTGCAGTGTAGAGTTAGGCTTTTGGTCTTGAGGTTCTTGCCCTTGTTTTTCTACCGCTTGCGCAACCTGTTTTCAAGCCTTCGCTGGACGTGGGTGGGCATGGCTTTGTTTCTGGTTTTGACGCTCAACGGGCAAGCCCAAACGCAGCTTTTGAGCCCACGCCCCGTGGGTCAAATGGTTCAAACTCCCCAAGTTAAAGCCACCCTGTTGGCCCAAGCACCCAAGGGCATTGAAGCGGGCCAAACAATTTGGCTAGGCCTGGAACTGGTGCACCAACCCCACTGGCACACCTATTGGCGCAACCCAGGCGACTCGGGTCTGCCGACAGTCCTTGAATGGAAATTGCCAGAGGGCCTGATTGCGGGCAACTTAATTTGGCCAGCACCGCGCAGAATTCCCATTGGCACCCTGGCCAATTTTGGTTATGAAGACACCCTGTTGTTGGTCACGCCCATTCAAGTGAGCAAGTCCTTCAAACCCAAGGACAAGGAAAGCTCGGTGCAAATTGAGTTGCATGCCAACTGGCTGGTTTGCAAGCAAGAATGCATTCCACAAGAGGGTGATTTCAGTTTAAGTCTGCCCATTCAAAGCGCCACAGCGATGGCTACAAGTGCATTTGAGAAAGCCTTGCAATGGCAAGCGCAGCCTTTGAAGGGCAAGCACCTGGCCCAGATTTCCCAGGATGGCCGCAGCCTTGAACTGTCATTGGGGCAGTTACCGTCAGAGCTCCAAAATACTGACTGGACCGTGTTTCCTCAAACGGCCAACGTGATTCAAAACAGTGCGGCGCCCGTTGTTCAAATCAGTCGTTCTGCCGCAAATTCTGGCGAAGTCGCCTCCGGTGCCAGCGTCCGCCTGCAAGTTTCAAGCGAGCGCATGGAAAGCCCCCAACAAATGACTTGGTTGTTGGTGCAAGGCAAGGCCGATAAACCAACAGGCCGACAGTGGACCGTCGAAACAGCCGTTCAAGGCCAATGGCAAACTTTTTCGGACCCGCCGCCAAGCTACAGCTCAACAGCCCTGCAAAAAATGGCACCCCCCCTTCTGGCTCCTGCACCTTGGGCCACTTGGGTGTTGGCCATGTTGGGTGCCTTATTGGGCGGCGTTTTGTTGAATTTGATGCCTTGTGTTTTCCCCGTGTTGGCCATCAAACTCTTGAGCATCACACAGCTTTCTGACCGGCCCCGAGACATGAAGCGCTCGGCTTGGGCCTTCAGTGCCGGCGTCTTGATTTCTTTCTTGGTTTTAGGCGGACTGATGTTGGCCCTGCGCGCCGCCGGATCTCAAATGGGCTGGGGCTTTCAGTTGCAATCGCCTTGGGTGGTCGGTGCGCTGGCCCTGTTATTTGCCGTCATCGGTTTGAACCTGTCGGGCATGTTTGAATTTGGCGCTTTCGTGCCCAGTTCAGTCGCAGGCTTTCAATGGGCCAACCCCATCACCAATTCGCTTTGGTCAGGTGTGTTTGCCGTGGTCATTGCCTCGCCCTGTACGGCGCCCTTCATGGGGGCCTCTTTAGGCTTGGCCATTGGTTTGCCGACATGGCAAGCCTTGCCCGTTTTTCTGGCCATGGGCATCGGCATGGCACTGCCCTTCATGGCGATTTCTTTCAACACGGCCTGGGTCAAGATCTTGCCGCGTCCCGGCCCATGGATGCAGACATTCCGTCAGTTCATGGCTTTTCCCATGTACGCCACTGTCATTTGGTTGGTGTGGGTCTTGGGCCAGCAGGTGGGCTTGGATGGCGTCTCTGGATTTTTAGCTTGCTTGCTCAGCTTGGCTTTGTTGATCTGGGCACTGACACTGAATGGGACAGTGGGCCGAATGATGTCGGCCTTGGCTGTGGTCATCTTGGCCTTGTCAATTTGGCATTGGGGCCCCATGTGGACCCAGGTGCAGACCCAAGCCACCACATCAGACGGCACGCCAGCCAATCAGCTTGGCCAATGGGAAGCATGGTCAAGTGAAAAAGTTGCCACGGCCCTCAAGAAAGGGCAGCCCGTTTTTGTGGACTTCACAGCCGCATGGTGCGTGACGTGTCAATTCAACAAGAAAACCACTTTTTCCGACGCCAACTTGCTGGCCGAATTGGCCAACAAGAAAGTTTTGCTGCTGCGGGCAGATTGGACACGCTATGACCCCCTCATCACCGTCGCCTTGAACGAGCTTGGCCGCAGCGGTTTGCCCGTTTACGCATGGTATGCCCCGGGGCAATCTGTGCGTTTGCTCTCTGAATTGCCGACTGTGAGCGAAATTCAAGGCCACCTGAACCAAATCAAGGCTTCACCTCCAAATTGATACTTGGTTCGCCATTGGCGCACTGACCTAGAGGCATTCTGCGAGAATGCTCCAGTCTTCGATTGAAACGAACAGAAATTTTCAGACTTCTTATGACTACAGCCAGTTTTGCACCCCTGTCCAACGATACTTTTTTGCGTGCCTGTTTGCGACAAGCCACCGACCACACGCCCGTCTGGCTGATGCGCCAAGCGGGTCGTTATTTGCCTGAATATTGCGCCACCCGTGCCAAGGCTGGCAGCTTCATGGGCTTGGCCACCAATGTTGACTTCGCCACGGAAGTGACCTTGCAGCCGCTAGAGCGCTACCCCTTAGATGCGGCCATTTTGTTCAGTGACATCTTGACCGTGCCGGACGCTATGGGGCTGGGTTTGAGCTTTGCCCTTGGCGAAGGCCCCCGCTTTGCCAAGTCGGTGCGAGACGAGGCCGCCGTGGCTGAGCTGCATGTGCCCGACATGGCCAAATTGCGTTATGTCTTTGATGCCGTGACATCCATCCGCAAAGCACTCAATGGTCGCGTGCCCCTCATTGGCTTCTCTGGCAGCCCCTGGACCTTGGCCTGCTACATGGTCGAAGGCAAAGGCTCTGACGATTACCGCTTAGTCAAGTCCATGCTTTACAGCCGGCCCGACTTGATGCACCGAATTTTGGAAATCAACGCCCAGGCTGTGGCCAGTTATTTAAATACCCAAATTGAAGCTGGCGCTCAAGCCGTGATGATTTTTGACAGTTGGGGTGGTGTTTTGGCCGATCGCGCCTTTCAAGAATTCAGCTTGGCCTACACAGCCAAAGTTTTGGCACTTCTGAAAAAGGAGCACAACGGCGCCACCATTCCGCGCCTTGTGTTCACCAAAGGCGGTGGTTTGTGGCTGGAAGAGATGGGCCAATTGGATTGCGAAGTGCTAGGCCTTGACTGGACCATGAACTTGGGCCGCGCCCGACAAATGGTGGGCGGTGCGGTGAACGGTCCCGGCAAAGCGCTGCAGGGCAACATCGATCCCAATGTGCTGTTTGCACCACCCGCGCAAATTCAAAAAGAAGTTATTCAGGTTTTAGACAGTTTTGGCCAACCGCACACCGTCAAAAACACAACAGGACCCACGCACATCTTCAACTTAGGCCATGGCATTAGCCAGTTCACACCGCCTGAGCATGTATCGGCATTGGTGGAAGCAGTTCACAATCATTCAAGAGCCCTGAGACGCTGATACAAGAAAAACGCTTCTATACCGCATACAAACCCTCGAAAAGACCCAAAAATTTAATTATTTTTGGGTTTTTTCTATTGACTTATGCACAAAAGTTCTTCTCTCAGAATTTAAAATTCCGAACAAGAGCACGGCCATAGCGGCATTCTGCAAAATATTCTAAGTTGTTGTTTTTATTGAGATTTATGAAACTGCTCAGTTCGCGAGCAATCCAAGCAAAGCCTTATTTTTCAAGGCTTTGCGGGCCGTCGCTCAGGGTTTTCAACAAAGTTATCCACAGTTTATTGGGACACCTTCTAAAGATCTTGAAAAACAACAACTTACATCTTGTTTCAAGAATATTTATGAGCAAGAAAATGACAAAATACATGCGCAATGACATGGTGGGTGTTGCGCACAAGGTTTTGAATGCAAAAGTGGCTTGACGTCGCAGTTTCGGCACCCGCACACAGTCAAGTGGGCGGTTTGCTCAGCTACGTCACCAACCTGCCCGCGTCGGTGGGTCAATTGGTGCGAGTGCCATTTGGCAGCAGAGAAGTGTTGGGTGTGGTCTGGGGCGTTCACACCCAGGCCCCCGAACATCTGAGTGCGCACACTTTGCGTCAAGTCACTGCCGTGTTGGAAGGCATTGAGCCATTGAGCGCGCACTGGCGGCAGTTGGTTCAGTTCACCGCGCAATATTACCAACGCGCTTTGGGTGAAGTGGCCATGGCCGCCTTGCCGCCCCAACTCAGAGACCTGACGCCGGTGCAAATGGCAAGGCGCTTGAAGAAACAACCCACAACGGCTGAGGCCTTGGCCACTGCGCTGCAGTCACCCTGGCCATTGACTGCGCAGCAAACGGAAGTTTTAGCGCAAATGGACCAAGCTCCCGGTCCTTTCCTGCTGCATGGCGCCACTGGCAGCGGCAAAACAGAGGTCTACCTCCAAGCGGTAGCCAGATCTTTGGCAGAAAACCCCAACGCGCAAGCCTTGATGATGGTGCCCGAGATCAACCTCACACCGCAACTCGAAGCGCGCGTGAAAGCCAGATTTGGCGATGCAGGGGTGGTCTCTATGCACAGTGGCATGACCGGTCCCCAAAGACTGAAAAGCTGGCTGGCGGCACACCAAGGCAGCGCCCGCATTGTGCTGGGCACTCGGATGGCCATCTTTGCCTCGATGCCAAACTTGCAATGGATTGTGGTGGATGAAGAACACGATGCCAGTTACAAACAACAAGAAGGCGCGCGTTACTCCGCCCGCGATTTGGCCATTTACAGAGCGCGGCTTGAAGGCGCCAAGGTGGTCTTGGGTTCGGCCACGCCCTCTTTAGAAAGCTGGCATCACAGCAGGCCCGCGGCAGAAGGCGGGCGCTATTTAAGATTGCCCATGCCCGCACGCATTGGCGCAGGTCAACTGCCTTTTGTGCGCCGCGTTGACATGAACCATCAACCGCGCAAAACAGTTTTGTCTGCGCCTTTGATGGCGGCCATTCAAGAGCGTGTGGCCAAGGGCGAGCAAAGCATGTTGCTGCTAAACCGACGCGGCTATGCACCCGTGTTGCATTGTGCAGATTGCGGCTGGAAAAGTGAATGCTCACATTGCAGTGCGTTTCGGGTTTTTCACAAAATTGATCGCACCTTGCGCTGCCACCACTGCGGCTTTACCGAGCGTGTGCCCCGCGCTTGTCCTGCTTGTGGCAATGCCGACATTGCGCCCATGGGACGTGGCACAGAGCAGCTTGAGGAACACTTGGCCGAACTGTTGGTGGACGTCAAACGGCCCAATGGTGAGCCCGTGAAGGTCATGCGCATTGATGCGGACAGCACCAAGTTGAAGGGCTCGCTAGAAGCCCAATTGGCGGGCGTGCACAGCGGTGAAGTCGATGTGTTGGTGGGCACGCAAATGATTGCCAAAGGGCACGACTTTCGGCGCATCACTTTGGTGGCCGCCGTCAATCCTGATGGCGCATTGTTCTCAAGCGATTTCAGAGCGCCAGAGCGTTTGTTTGCGTTGCTCATGCAAGCCGGCGGCAGAGCGGGCCGCGATGCGGCCCAAAGTGCCAGCAGTGAAATGTGGGTGCAAACTTTTCACCCCAGTCACCCCTTGTTTGAGGCACTTAAAAAACACGACTACCCTGCATTTGCAGAGCAACAATTGAAAGAGCGTTTGGAAGCGGGCCTACCACCCAGTACTTACCAAGCCTTGATTCGAAGTGACGCGCGCGCGCAAGCTGTTGCACAGGCATTTTTAAACCACGCCAATGCGCAGTTGCAATCACTTGAGGGCTTCAGTGCCAATGACGCATCGGCATTGGCCGAAGTGAGTGTGTATCCTGCCGTGCCCATGAGCATTCAGCGAGTGGCCAATGTTGAACGCGCTCAAATGCTGATTGAAAGCTCTTCCAGAAAAGCGCTACACAGGGTGCTTGAATTGTTGCAAGAACAGCTGCATGCATCGCGCTCGGCGCCAGAACACAAAGGCCTGATTCGCTGGTTGGTGGATGTCGATCCACTGGCCATTTAAAGCCATTATTGAAGCAATGCCACCGCGCCCGAGAAGGTGAGAAAGGCAGCAGCCGTAGAGAGCAAAATAATTCTGGCAATGCGGCCATTGTCTGCGCCAAATCTTTCTGACAACATGGCCACATTGCTGGCGCTGGGCAAAGCCGCCACCAGCACCATCACTTTGAGGGCAAATGCATCAATGGGCACGCCCATTGAAATAGCGGCCAAACCAACCGCCAAGACCAAGACAGGGTGCAAGAACAATTTGATCAGCGCTATGGGCACATAGTCTTGCCAAGTGAGGGGGCCGTGCTGTTCGTGGTGTGCAATTTTTTGCGAGCGCGCCAACACCGCGCCAATGGTGAACAGTGCAACGGGTGACGCGGCATCGCCCAGCAAAGACAGCGTTTTTTCGACGGGTCCTGGCAACTCAATTTGAAACGCAGAAAAAAGTGTGCCCAGCAAAATGGCCCAAGGCAAGGGGTTTTTAACCACGCCCAACAATGCATTTTTAGCGGCTTGGCTAAAGCCTTGCTCGCCTGCGCCATCCAAGCGAGACAATGCAATGCAAAGCGAGGTGGTGATGACCATGTCGATGACGATGGTGACAATGGCAGGGCCTGCTGCCGCAGAACCTAACAAGGCCACCAACAAAGGAACGCCCATGAAGCCGGTGTTGGGAAAGGCCCCGACCAATGCACCGAAGGCTGCGTCGTTCCAGCCAATGCGTTTGTTCAATGAAACGGCCACCAAAAAGGCCACCATGACCAAAGCGCAAAACAAGTACATGAAGAAAGCGCCCGCATCTAGGAGTTGTGCAATGGGCGTGTTGGCACCAAATCGAAACAGCATGCAAGGCAAGGCAAAGTACAGCACAAAGCCGTTCAGGCCAGGAATGGCTTCAAAGGGCAACAGGTGGCGACGCGCCGCCCAATAACCACAAAGAACCAAAGCAAAGAAAGGAAAGGTGACGCGCAAGACATCTAGCATGGTTCACATTGTGCCTTGGAATTTGGCACTCTTTCGCACGGCATAGCCAGCGATAGCCCGCTATGATCCATCAGATGGCCGAATCTGCATTGCATGTTGGCCTTCCTAATTTTTTTCGCATGTCCACCCCCTCCTCTGGAATGAATTCGGCTCAACTTGAAGCCGTCAATTACGTCAAAGGCCCTTGCCTTGTTCTGGCGGGCGCTGGCTCGGGCAAGACGCGCGTGATTACGCAAAAAATTGCGCGACTGATTGAAGTGGGCCTTGAACCCAAGCGCATTGCCGCCATCACATTCACCAACAAAGCCGCCAGTGAAATGCGCGATCGTGCGCGCAAACTCATTGGCAAGGGCGCTCAAGAGGTCATGATTTGCACCTTTCATGCCTTGGGTGTGCGCATGATGCGGCAAGACGGTCATGTGCTGGGTTTGAAACCTCAGTTCAGTATTTTGGATGCCGACGATGTGGTGAGCATCTTGAAAGACTGCGGTGGCACCACCGATGCCAACACAGCAAGGCAATGGCAATGGACCATCAGCGCTTGGAAAAATGCGGGCCTGAGCAGCGCGCAAGCCGAGGTCATTGCCAAAAATGAAAACGAGCGGGTGGCTGCGCGCATCATGGGCCGCTACGAAGAGCGATTGTCCGCCTATCAAAGCGTCGATTTTGACGACTTGATTGGATTGCCTTTAAAGTTATTGGCGCAATTTCCTGACGTGCGTGAACGCTGGCAAGCAGCCATGGGCCATGTGCTGGTAGACGAATACCAAGATACCAATGCCACCCAATACGAAGTGCTCAAACACTTGGTGGGTGAGCGCGCTCGCTTTACGGCAGTGGGCGACGATGACCAATCGATTTATGGTTGGCGCGGCGCCACCTTAGACAACTTAAAACGTTTGCCTCAAGATTTTCCACAATTGAAGCTGGTGAAGTTAGAACAAAACTACCGCTCTACCAGCGCCATTTTGCGGGCAGCCAACAATGTGATTGAGCCCAACCCCAAGCTCTACCCCAAGACGCTTTTTTCGGAATTGGGCGAGGGTGAACCGGTGCGTGTGGTCGATGCCGACAACGAAGAACACGAAGCTGACCGCATGATTGCGCGCATTCAATCATTGCGTGCGGGCACTGCCACCAGCGCAGGTGGCGTTCAATACCGAGACTTCAAAGAGTTTGCCATTTTGTACCGCGCCAATCACATGGCCAAGCCGTTTGAAAAAGCTTTGCGGCGTGCACAAATTCCTTACAAGGTGTCGGGCGGTCAAAGTTTTTTCGACCGTGCAGAAATCAAAGACTTGTGCGCTTGGTTTCGCTTGTGGGTCAACAACGACGACGACCCCGCTTTCTTGCGCGCCGTGACCAGTCCGAAGCGCGGCATTGGACACCAAACCTTGGCAGGACTTGGCACTTTGGCCAGTCAGTACAAACTGAGTTTGTTTGAAGCCTTATTTTCCAACAGCTTGGGCAGCAGGCTGTCGGCCCGTGCCGTTGGCAGCTTGCATGAGTTTGGCCGCTACCTGAACGACTTGGAATACCGTGCCAAACGCACACATGGTGCCGAAGATGCCAAAGCTTTTTTGTTGCAGTGGCTCAAAGAAATTGGCTACGAAAAACATTTGTACGATGGGGAAGACAACGAGAAAGTCGCGGCTGTGCGCTGGACCCATGTCTTGGAATTTTGCGATTGGATGTCGGGGCGATGCGGCGGAACCATCGACGACGCTGCAGGCGTCAGCATCGCTTCCGAAACCAAGTCATTGCTTGAAGTTGCGCAAACCATTTCTTTGTTGTCCACTTTGAATGAACGCGAGCAAGACCCCAATGTGGTGACCTTGTCGACGCTGCACGCAGCCAAAGGTTTGGAGTGGCCACATGTGATGTTGGTTGGCGTCAACGAAGGTTTGCTGCCTTTCAAAATGGACGAAGACAACAAAGAATCCATCAATGCACAAGTGCATGCTGAGGGTCAGCTGAGCAGGCTGCAAGAAGAGCGGCGTTTGATGTATGTGGGCATTACACGCGCACAAAAAACTTTGGCGGTGAGTTGGACCAAGCGTCGCAAGAAAGGGCGTGAAACCATTGCCGCGTTGCCTAGCCGATTTATTCAAGAGATGGCGTTAGACAAAAACACCATCAAAGAAGACCCTCGAGCAAAACTGCGCGCACTGCGTGCAGAGTTTGCGCTCAAAGCGGCAGCTTCTAATGCGAATCAAAAAGACTAAGTCGACGCGCGAACAACCAACTCACTGCTCAGTTGGCGAGATGCTGGTTTGCCGCCTCGCATCACTTCTTGAAGCGACTCGAGCAACGCGCGCGACGCCAAATCAAGCGATTGACGAACGGTGCTGAGCGGTGGAAAGCTGTGGCGAGCTGCGTCAACGTCGTCATAACCCACCACGGCAATGTCGTCGGGCACTTTAAAGCCTCTTGCGTTAAGCACACCCATGGCATTGATGGCAATCAAATCACTGGCCGCAAACAAGCCATCGATTTGAATGCCCTTTTCGCAAAAGGCGTGCATGGCTTGCTGCGCTTCTAGGGGTGTATAGGGTGATTGAATGAACAATTCTGGATGTACGGCAATGCCATTTTTTTGAAGGGCTTGGCAATAGCCATCAAAGCGAAACTTGGCCTCACCCGAATTAAAGTCACCCAAAAAAGCAATGCGGCGACAGCCTTTTTCGATCAAATGTGAAGCAGCTTGGAAGCCCCCACTGAAGTTGTCGCTGCCGACGCTGCAATACAACTGGTCGGGCAACATGGCACCCCAGACCACCAAAGGCACACGCCGTTTGGCCAAGGCATTGAGCTGATCGTGATGGTCCCACTGACCCACCATGACCATGCCCGCCACGCGGCCAGAATCGTAAAGCGCTGCGCATTCGTCCAAATGATTGGCATCGACGCGGGACAGCAGCAAATCGTATTGTGCGGCTGTCATGGCATCGGCCAATTGACCCAACATGGCCAAAAAGAAAGGGTCGGTCAACTGCATGGGCAGATCGGGTCGGTAGGGAATGACCAAGCCCAATGTTCGGTTTTCGCCGCTGCGCAAATTTTTGGCGCCAGCATGAACTGTGTATTGATGCGCTTGCGCTAGAGCCTGAATGCGCTCGCGCGTTTCAGGGCGAATGGCTTCGCTGCCGTTAAGAGCGCGAGAAACAGTGGCTGTTGAGACACCAGCCAATTTGGCAATGTCTGCCATTTGAAGTTTGCGTTTGTCGAGCATGTGAACTTCAATGCCAAGTTAGACGTTGGAGAGGCACAAAAGGCTTGAGAGGTTTCAATTTTGACCCTGCCAAGTTTTCCACAACTGGGCCAAATCAACTGCGGTGACTTCCCCCTGAATGCTGTCCCACATTTTGACAGCCTCTGCTTTTTGACCCGATTTGTGCAAAGCAATACCAGCGTGCAGGCGTGTTTCGGCTTCGCGTCTTAAGCCGCCCATGGCCAATGCTTTGCTGTAGAGAGCCTGAGATTGATCCCATTTTTGTTGAGAGGCATAGACCTTGGCCAAACTGGCCAAGGTATTGGCGTCTTTGGCTGACTTCTCTAGTGCTGGCAAAGTTTTTTCATCCTCTTTGACATCCAATTGAATTTGCTGTCGAAACTTTTGATGATCGGCAGCATCTTTGCCTTTGCCCATGGCGCCAGCTGCATAGGCAAGCTCTACCACTCTGGCTGCTTCAGCAGGCAACCCTGCCTTGAGTGCCAAAGTGGCCATGTCGATGTATTCAGATGTATCGACCAAGTTGCCGGTGACCTCCAAAATGCGGTACAGGTCTAATTCGAAGCGTAGATTGAAATTGGCTTGGCGCACCAAGCGTGCAATTACTTCTGACCAGTAAGCTTTGCTTGGGTAGTTTTGGAGCAATATTTTGAGGGTAGTGTTGTAAGCCTCATTGTCTTTCATTTGGCGCTGACTGAAAGCCAAAAGGCGCAAGTCATTCTCTGGCGTTTTAAGCTTGGCTAATTCATCCAAACGGATTTTTTCTTTGACTTCTTGAACCACCTCGTCATGTCTGTTCAAGACTGACAGCGTTTGAATGAGCACGGGTCGCACAGAAGGGTTGTCGCCCTCTAATTTCAAATAAATTCGTGCCCAATTGACAAGCTTGGGTAAATCTTTGGCCTGTTGGCTTGCGTTTAAAAGAGACTCAATGAGCGGAAGTTTTTGTTCTACAGGCGTGCCCTCGGGCATTTCTTGAATCAAATCTTCTAGGGTGCTTGCCGCCAAAATAAAATTTTTGACCTCCAAGGCTGCAATGGCCAGGGTACGTTGAACGAGCGGTTTTTCGAGCGCGGTGATGCCAGGTATCAAAAGGGTTTGTTGTGCAAGGGTGATGGCAGTTTCTGCTTGACCTGCTCTCAGGGCTTCTTGAGCCGCCTGAAATGATTTGGTGACTTCGGACTGCACGACCACCTGTGCATTGGCACTTTGCGCCAACCCCAGCAACAACATGGCACTGATCCACAAAGTACACAGATTCTTGTGTCTGCTTGTGAACGAATTGAAAAAAGAAAAAATGAGAAGGCTAGAGGGCATGGCTTAGGCTGAAAAATGCGGTGTGAAAACGATGTACAAATGGCTTGCTGTAATTTTGGTACAAGAAAGTCAGATTTTCCTCTATTTTTGAGTGTTCCGAAAACTTGCACCTTGCAATAGTGAATTTAAAAGTATTCAATTTTGAACGATTTTATTTCTACAACACTTAGGGTTTTTCCGAAGTGAAACCTGATCTAGTTTTACTACACAATACCCCTGTGCAATCGTTTACATGAAGTTTCCAAGGGTGGCACACCTCTTTTATTTCTCAATTAAGGTCAAAAGAATGACACAAACAAATCAAAAATTTCGCAAAGTGGAGAGACAACGCGGATTCGCAGTAAGCCCAGTCGCTGCCGGCTGCGCTGTCTTGCTGATCAGCGTTGCAGGCGCAGCGCATGCTCAGCAAGCCAGTGCCGAAGTGGTGGTGACAGGTATTCGCGCATCGATTGAAAGCGCTATTGCAACCAAACGCAATGCGGACGGCATCGTTGAAGCCCTTTCTGCTGAAGACATTGGTAAGTTGCCCGACTCTACTGTTGCTGAATCTGTGTCCCGCTTGCCTGGCGTCACTTCACAGCGCAACAAGTCAACTGGTCGCGCATCATCTGTGAGCGTTCGCGGAATGTCGCCAGACTTCAACGGCGCGTTGCTGAATGGTCGCGAACAAGCGTCGACCGGCGATAGCCGCGGCGTTGAGTTTGATCAATTCCCCGCAGAATTGCTCGGCTCTATCGTGATTCACAAGACGCCAGAAGCTTCTTTGGTTGGCCAAGGTTTGGCTTCCACCATCGATCTGCGCACTGTGCGTCCTTTGGATTTCAGCAAGCGCACACTCTCTGCCAACATTCGCTCACAGCGTTCAGGCATTGACTCTGGCGCAGGCGAAGGCAAAGGCGATCGCCAATCCTTCTCTTACGTTGACCAATTTGCAGACCGCACTTTGGGTATCGCTTTGGGCTTCACCAAGATGAAAGATGCTGGTGCTGAGCAACTTAAGTTCAACACCTGGGGTGGATGGAACATTGATGTCCCTTACCAAGGTAGAAACGTCAAGATTTTTGGCGGCTTTGGCGCAGACACTGAGCAAAGTACTTCTGACCGCGAAGGTTTGATGGCTGTTATTCAGTACAAGCCAAATAAAGACTTTGAAACAGTTTTGGACGTCTTCTCTTCAAAGGGAAAGTTTGGTCTGAAGAAAACGGGTATTGAAGGCGCCACTGGTGACCAAGGTAAATATGACCCAGCAGGTACTTTGACCAATGCTGTGATCAACTCAGCTGGCTTTGCAACCAGCGGCACCATCGATAAGTTCAAGGGCGTGATTCGCAACCACATGGAAGCTGGCGAAGATTCGCTTGATTCTTTTGGTTGGAATACCAAAATGAAGGTTGGCGATTGGCGTGCAACTGCAGACGTTGCGCAGTCAAAAGTTTTCCGTCAAAGCTCTCGCTATGAGACCACTGCTGGCTTGCCTGGCAATGGCAACACCACAGGCAGAACGGACACTTTGTCATGGACTGGCTACAACGGCACCAACTTGGCCGAAACAGTTCTCAAACCAGGTCTGAACTATGCTGACAGAAGTTTGATGAAG
>CANNNB010000015.1 GCA_947505995.1 Comamonadaceae bacterium | reverse complement strand
CGCAGAGAACTTCTCCACACCAATAATTGTTTTGGAATTTAAATCATATGTAAAGAATTTATCAAAGCAAAGACCACTGTCCTTAAAAACTATCGAGTCTTTAGTCCACGACGTTATGTCATACCGAAAGTCTTTTGCTAAAAGGTAGGATGTACTATCGCCCACTTTCATTACTTCAGCCCTAGCTTCAATGCATTCTTTGGCTTGAATCCGACAAACAATTCGTGATGTTTGAAGCGGATTTATCATTTTTTCTTTATTTGCATCACCTTTTATTATCCAAGTGCCCTCCGCGGTAGCGTAGCCTGCGGAGTAGTCCTTACCGACATACATCTTAGTGTTGTAGGACAAACTTACAGGGACTTGTAATTTTTGATAAGTAACCATTGCGGCAAGCACAAAGATAAAAATTGTTAACCCAGTAAAAAGATAACAAAAGTAGGCAAACCCTTTTTTCCAAATACTAAGGCCTGAAAGGTCTAATACAGTTTTGCTTCCATACCTAAAGCATCTATACATTGTTAAAAGGATCAATCCATAAATCCAAAAAAAGGGCACTGGCAAAAAAGCCAAGGTCAGAATAGTTGACCATTCTGTCAAGTAAGTTTCGTATTTTTCTCTTTTTTGATCTAAGCAAGATGGATTAGCTGTTTGCTTGGTTTCTATTTGAGTTTCAATACAACTTTGATATGCGCTTTCGGATAAGTCAGTAGCTAAACTTTCTGATTTGTTGTGGTCGGAGTAAATTGAAGTGAATACCCAGACTAGAGTTATTGCAAATCCAATTAGTTGTAGCGTACTAAATTTTCGCATTACTCAACACCTTTTCTTTTTTGACTAGAAGACCAATAATTTAGCAATCTGAACCAACTTAGCTTAAATGTGAAAAGGAAGCAACCACAACTACTGAACAAAGTGCGTTACCCCTCCCCCCCCCTATGTTGCCGTTTTCGGTACAAAACTAAAGCAAGAAAAATAAGCCAACTCTTCACCCAGAAAACCTGAGTTTCAATACATTTTCAATACTTGGGGATTTAAGTTAGTGACGGCTTATGAGTTAAGCCAATGAATGTTGGTAGGCGCGATTGGACTCGAACCAACGACCCCCACCATGTCAAGGTGGTGCTCTAACCAGCTGAGCTACGCGCCTACAAATTCAGCCCGCATTGTAGCATCAAAAATGAGCCCTTTAGGGCTGCCAAAGCGCCCTAATTCCGCTTTACCCTGCCTACGCCTGCCACCGATTTCACGGTCTGCATCACCTTCTTTAAGAGTGAAGCGTCGGACACTTCCACTGTGAAAGTCATCCAAGCCGTGCCCTTAACCGACTGAGTCTGTACACCCACCACGTTCATTTTTTCTTTGGCGAAAACCTCGGAAATATCTCTGAGCAAACCTTGCCTGTCGGTAGCTTCTATAGAAACTTCTACCGGATACATCAAATTTTGACCAGACTTTTGCAAGCTCCACCGAACCTCGATCACCCGCTCACCATGCTTGGCCAACAGCGACTGAAAAGTGCGGCAGTCATCTCGGTGAATGCTCACCCCCTTGCCGCGCGTTACAAAACCACTGATGGCATCGGGCGGCGCAGGGCGGCAACATTTGGACAACTGCGTGAGCAATGAATCTACGCCCACCACCAACACGCCCGATTGCGATTTAGCAGGTACCACACGCGATTTTTTGAGCAGCACAAAATCGTCGGGCTGCATCACAGGTTCAGGGGGTCTTAAGAACACCTCGATGTTGCGCAAGGAATATTCGTCTTTGCCCACAATTTCAAAAAGTGCATCAGCTGATTTAAATCCCAGATTGGACGCTAAGTCCTCCAACTTGATGGCGGTCTTGCCTTCGCGTTGCAAAATCTTTTCTACAGCTTCTCGGCCTTTGGCAATGCTCTCGTGGGTAATCTGCGCATTGAACCAAGCACGCACTTTGGCACGGGCACGGTGGCTCACCAAAAATCCCAACTCCACATTGAGCCAATCGCGTGAGGGGCCGCCCTCCTTAACGGTGCTCACTTCCACCGTCTGACCATTTTGCAAAGGCGTGTTCAAAGGAATCATCACCCCATCTGCTTTGGCACCACGACAGCGATGACCTAAGTTGGTGTGCACGGTGTAGGCAAAATCGATGGGCGTGGCACCTTTAGGCAATTCCACAATGGCAGCGTTGGGTGTGAGCACATAAATGCGGTCTTCAAACAACGCAGTATCTTCGTTCGAATGTCCTGCATTGGTAGTGCTAGCCTTTTCGCCTGTTGTGGTGACATCAGCAACCTCAGACGACATCTCTCGCTCCCAAGCCAAGAGTTGCCTTAACACTGCAATTTTGGCGTCGTAGTCACTGTTGGCACTCACCCCCACATAACCTTTGGCACCGGCTTCTTTGTAGGCCCAGTGGGCAGCCACACCAAGCTCGGCATGTTCGTGCATGGCTTGAGTGCGAATTTGAATTTCAATGGGACGTTCTTGATCGTCACGCACCACAGTGTGCAATGACTGATAGCCATTCACTTTAGGCTTGGCAATGTAGTCGTCAAACTCAGAGGCAATGGGCACATAGCGCGAATGAATCCAACTCAGCGCTTCATAACAATCGGCCACGTTGGACACAATGACGCGCATGGCCCGTATATCAAACACTTGCGAAAAATCGAGAGACTTGCCTCGCATTTTTTTCACAATGCTGTAGATGTGCTTGGGTCTGCCTTGCACAGATGCTTTGACGTTTTGTGCAGCCAATTCGGTTTGTACTTGCTCGCGCAAACGCTGCATGTTAAGTTCACGCTCAACTCGCTTTTCATCAAGTAGTTTGGCAATTTTCTGGTAGGTATCGGGCTCTAAAAAACGGAAGGACAAATCTTCCAGCTCCCATTTAATTTCCCAAATGCCCAAGCGATTGGCCAGTGGCGAAAACACTTGCAAAGTCTCTTTGGCCAAGGAAGCAGGCACTTCTTTTTTCACACTCGCAAAATAACGCAGTGTTTGCAAACGAGAGGCTAAGCGCAACATGATGACTCGCAAATCTTTGCTAAAGGCCAGCAACATTTTGCGCACGTTTTCTGTTTGTGAACGCGGATCGTTTTGCAACTGAGCAGACGATGAAGCCGAGCGCGAAATACGCTGAACCTCCACCAACTTGGTGGTTTCAACGGCCAGCAGTGCAAACTCAGTGCCAAATGTTTTGGCAATGACTTCTTGCGGACGATTGAGGTGCGGGCAGGCATACACCAAGTAGGTGGCAGCCTTCACATCGTTGCCGCTGTTCATGGTGTCCAAGATAGCGGACACGGCATCGGCATGGGCGAGGACGTTCTCGCCGGTGTCTAAAGACTCACCAGCCAAAAAGGGCTCGGCAAAAGCTCTAGCCCTGGTTAGAACATCATCCGCACTTTCACTCATGCATGCAGTCCTAAAAACTGAAGCACGATGTCAATTTGATCTTCATGCGTGAGGGTAGGCGCATGACCCACACCTTGAACAGAAGCCACTTGCGCGCGCGGTCCGCGCTGTTGCATTTCTCTCACGGCACTCAAACTCAACAATTCAGATTCGGCGCCATGGATGAGTAAAGTTTGGCATTGGATCAAATCGTAAACCTGCCACAGCGCAGCTTCGCCGACTTGAGCTTGCTCTTGCGTCACAGCGCGAATAGGTTCGCGCAATGCTGGATCGTAATGCAAAGTGTAGGTGCCATCTTCTAGGCGGCGAACCATGTTTTGCGACAAGGCCAACCATTCTTCAGCAGTGTGCGGCCCAAATGATTTAGATATTTCCCACATGGCATTGGCAGCCTGTTGAACGGATTCAAACTTGCCCACCTGCCCCACATAGGTTTTCATGTTCAAAATGGAAGACCACGACACCACAGGGCCAATGTCGTTTAACACCAAATGGCGAACAGGCGTGGGCAACTGTTGTGCAGCCAGCAACATACCAATGACACCGCCCATGCTGGTACCCACCCAATCTAGGCGCTCGATGGGGTGCTGTGCATTCAAGCTTTGAATCAACACGGCCATGTCGCCTGCATATTGCGCAAACTGATACCCCATGGGATCTTGCAGCCAATCACTTTTGCCACGCCCCACCACATCGGGGCAAATGACTCTGATGGCTGGCAAATTGGCATCTTTTGCAGCGGCAACCAAGGCCTGTGCCAGTAAGTCAAAATCTCGACCTTGTCGAGTTAAGCCATGCACACACAAGACCACATGCGGTGCACTCGATTCGCCCCAAGACCAATAGGCCATGCGGTGCGTGGTCTTTGGGTCTGGGCAAGTTACAAAATCAAGGATGGGTTCGGACATGGAAGTGCTCGTTGGAAAGCTTGCGACAAGGGTTCAATTCTAAATTTAGAGACTGGGCGTCAGCCTTGCGTGGCTTTGACGCGCCATAATTCACTTTTACACATCGTAATTCATTCGGAGAACCGCCATGCTAAAGGGCAAAACCGCAATCGTTACTGGCTCTACCAGTGGCATTGGCTTAGGCATCGCCAAAGCCTTGGCCAAGCAAGGCGCCAACATCGTTTTAAATGGCTTTGGCGACCATGCCGGACCAGAAGCTGAAATTTCCGCTTTAGGCGCCAAAGTGGCTTACCACGGCGCAGATATGAGCAAGCCAGCAGAAATCGAAGCCATGGTGAAGTTTGCCCATGAATCCTTTGGAAGCGTCGACATTTTGGTCAACAACGCTGGCATTCAGCATGTGGCTCGCGTTGAAAACTTTCCGATTGAGCGATGGGATGCCATCATTGCCATCAATCTGTCCAGTGCTTTCCATGCTTCACGTCTTGTCCTGCCTAGCATGCAAAAGGCCAACTGGGGTCGGATCATCAACGTCGCCTCTGTTCATGGCTTGGTGGGCTCTGCAGAGAAGTCAGCTTATGTGGCTGCCAAGCATGGCATTGTGGGTTTGACCAAAGTCACTGCATTGGAAAATGCCAAATCGGGCGTCACTTGCAACGCCATTTGTCCAGGTTGGGTGCTCACGCCTTTGGTTCAAAAACAAGTGGATGCCAAGGCATCAGCTTTGGGCTTAAGCAATCAAGCGGCTACTGAGTTGTTATTGGGAGAAAAAGAGCCTTCGATGCAATTCACTACACCAGAAGAATTGGGCGAATTGGCGGTGTTCTTCTGCTCTGCAGCAGGTAACAACATTCGCGGTGTAGCTTGGAACATGGATGGCGGTTGGGCTGCACAATAATCACCAATTTATAAGCTACAAGTCACCCGTGAAGGGTGACTTTTTTCATTTAAGGCTTTTGAATCAACACCACAGCCCTAGCTTCCATACTCAGGCCCTCACCCACAGGGCCCATTTTTTCAGCTGTTTTGGCTTTCACATTGACATGCGATTCGGGTACCCCCAGGGCTTTGGCAATGGACGATCGAATGTCTGAACGATGCGGCGACAACTTAGGCGCTTGAGCAATGATGGTGCAATCGACGTTGCCAAGTTGCCATCCCAACTGCTTGACGTGCTGATAAGCTTTTTTCAAAAGCACAACAGAATCAGCGCCTTTGTAAGTGGCATCGGTATCTGGAAAGTGCTGACCAATGTCGCCCAAGCCTGCAGCACCTAAAAGTGCGTCTGTGATGGCATGCAAAAGCACATCGGCATCGGAATGACCCAACAAACCTTTGTTGTGCGGAATTTGAACACCGCCCAACATCAAGGGGCGACCCTCCACCAAGGCATGCGTGTCCCAACCTTCTCCCACTCGAATGTTCATTTTCTACTCCTGAGAAAATCTTCTGCCAATGCAAAATCTGGCGGATAGGTTACTTTGAAATTGTGTGGACTGCCCACCACCAATTTGGGCGCGAAACCTGCCATTTCCATAGCGCTGGCTTCGTCGGTAATGCCTTCAAAATGCTCTGATGCCTTGGCTATTAAGGCAGCGTGCAATTGACCCGCTCTGAACATCTGCGGCGTTTGCGCCAACCATTTGTCTTGGCGCGGCAAGGTAGCGCTCACGCGGCCATTCACAGCGGCTTTTAAAGTGTCGGGCAATGGCAAAGCCAAAAGTCCGCCCACTTCATCGTCGAAGCATGCATCGATCAAGCGGTTAATTTCTAACTCGGCAATAAGGCAACGCGCTGCGTCATGCACCAAGATCCAATCGTTAGGTTGTACACCCTTAAGGTCTTTGGCGCCTTCTGCCAGCAACTCGGTTAAGCCATTGAATACAGACTCGGCGCGTGAAGCGCCACCGCATTTGATGCGACGAACGATCGGCTTGCGCTCAACGCCCTTTGCGTCCTCGCTTGGTTCAGATGCTTCTTCTATAACAGGCCAAACATGCGAATCTGTAGGTGACACAACCACCACAATATTTTCAAGTCTGCTAACCAATTGCAATGCGGCCAAGGTATGCATCACCATGCTTTGGCCTGAAATGATCTCGTATTGCTTAGGCATGACCGTACCAGCACGCGAACCCGAGCCCGCACACGGTACCAACGCAAAACATCTCGCCAAAGGGGCTGTGTTTTCAGCGTCTTGAAGGCTGACTGATTCAAAAAGGTCAGAAAGATCAGTGGGGTTCACTTTGAATTGCTATGGAGTGCCAATACGCCAACTATACTATCGGAGTTCATGCAATTACCCGCGCTTAGCTTAGGAAAACGCTTTACCCTGCCCCGTCCCATGGGATCGGCAGACGCGGTGCTATTGGCCCAATTGGCCGAGCGGGAAAAAGCGCAGGGGCGCCTCACTGCCGTGGTCACCTCCGACGCTGCCGACACCCAGCGCCTAATGGACGAGGTAGCTTTCTTTGCGCCAGGCCTGCGTTGCGCCATTTTTCCCGACTGGGAAACGCTGCCCTACGACACATTTTCACCCCATCAAGACCTCATCAGCGAACGCTTGGCCACCCTGTGGCGCATTAGCCAACGCGACAAAGCCGAAGGTGCAGACTTGGTGTTTATTCCGGCCACCACGGCTTTGTACCGTTTGGCGCCGCCCTCATTTTTGGCAGGCTACACTTTTCAATTCAAAACCAAACAAAAGTTAGACGAAGCGAAACTCAAAGCCCAACTCACCTTGGCGGGATACAGCCACGTCAGCCAAGTGGTTAGCCCCGGCGAGTATGCGGTGCGCGGCGGCCTGATCGACTTGTTCCCCATGGGCTCGCAAGTGCCCTACCGCGTCGATTTGTTTGACAACGAAATTGACTCCATTCGCACTTTTGACCCTGATACCCAGCGCAGCTTGTACCCTGTGCCCGAAGTGCGTTTGTTGCCAGGTCGTGAATTTCCCATGGACGAAGCGGCCCGAACCAAGTTTAGAAGCCGCTGGCGTGAATTGCTGGATGGCGATCCCACCAAAAGCCGTATCTACAAAGACATTGGTAATGGCGTCGCCACAGCGGGCATTGAATATTATTTACCACTTTTCTTTGAACAAACTGCCACGGTTTTTGACTACTTGGGTGCCGGCACCAACATGCCCGCCACCTTGGTTTTGCATGGTGATTTAGAACCCGCGTTTCAACGCTTTTGGCAAGACACCAAAGAACGCTATCGCTTGGTTCAAGGTGATCCAGAGCGCCCTGCCTTGCCGCCCGAAGCTTTGTTTTTGTCGGCTGAGCAGTTTTACACTGGCACCAATCAACATGCCCAATTGGCCCTCAGGAAAGTTGCATCAGACAGCTCCGAAACCAACGCAGACAACACGCTAGCACAAGCCCTTCCCGACCTCACAGTTGTTCGAGGAGCAGAAGAGCCTTTAAGTAAATTGCAAGCTCACATTCGCAACACGCCGCAGCGTGTGTTGATCTTGGCAGAGAGTTCAGGCCGGCGCGAAAGCTTGCTCGACTTTTTGCGCGCAGGTGGTGTCAACCCACCCGCCTTTGACGACTTAAAAGAGTTTCAGGCCAGCGATGAAAAGATAGGGATAGCCACTGCCGCTTTAAATTCAGGCTTCCATTGGTTTGAAGCTGGCATTGATTTGGTTACAGAAACCGAATTGTTTGCAGCAGGCGTCACTACGCGCAGACGCAAAAAACAAGAACAGGTGAGCGATGTTGAAGCGCTCATCAAAGATTTGTCAGAACTCAATGTCGGCGATCCTGTGGTGCACAACGCACACGGCATCGGTCGCTACCGTGGGTTGGTCAATATGGATTTGGGCGAGAAGAACCCTGATGGCACACCCGCACTGCAAGAGTTTTTGCATTTGGAATATGCCGACAAAGCCACACTGTATGTACCAGTGAGCCAGTTGCAACTCATTGGCCGATACACCGGCGTGAGTGCCGATGAGGCACCACTTCACAGGCTGGGCAGTGGGCAATGGGAAAAAGCCAAACGCAAAGCTGCCGAGCAAGTGCGCGACTCTGCAGCTGAATTGCTCAACATCTATGCCAGGCGCGCGGCCCGACAAGGTCACCCCTTCCGCTATAGCCCACAAGATTACGAAGTGTTTGCCAACGACTTTGGCTTTAGCGAAACCGCTGATCAAAATGCGGCTATCCATGCTGTCATTCAAGACATGATCAGCCCACGGCCCATGGACCGATTGGTGTGTGGCGATGTGGGCTTTGGCAAAACCGAAGTGGCCTTGCGTGCAGCCTTTGTGGCTGTCACAGGAGGCAAGCAAGTGGCCATCTTGGCGCCCACCACCTTGCTGGCTGAGCAACATTTCCAAACTTTAAAAGACCGCTTTTCTAAGTGGCCTGTGAAGGTGGCCGAAGTGTCTCGCTTTCGTTCAGGCAAAGAAGTAACAGAAGCCCTTAAGGGTTTGGCCGATGGCACGGTAGACATTGTGGTGGGTACGCACAAGCTCTTGAGTGAATCGACCAAGTTTAAAAACTTGGGTTTACTGGTCATTGACGAAGAACACCGCTTTGGCGTGCGCCACAAAGAAGCCATGAAGGCCATGCGCGCCGAGGTGGACGTGCTCACACTCACTGCCACACCTATTCCTCGAACACTGGGTATGGCCCTTGAAGGCATACGCGACTTAAGCGTGATTGCCACCGCGCCGCAGCGCCGTTTGGCGATCAAAACCTTTGTGCGCAACGAAGGCGTGGGCGTGATTCGCGAGGCGGTGCTGCGCGAACTTAAACGGGGCGGCCAGGTGTACTTCTTGCACAACGAAGTGGCAACGATTGAAAACCGCCGCCAAAAGCTGGAGGAACTATTGCCAGAAGCGCGAATTGCGGTGGCCCACGGCCAAATGCCCGAGCGGGATTTGGAAAAAGTGATGCGCGATTTTGTAGCCCAGCGTTACAACATTTTGCTTTGCTCCACCATCATTGAAACCGGCATTGATGTACCCACCGCCAACACCATTGTGATTTCACGTGCAGACAAGTTTGGTTTGGCACAGTTGCACCAATTGCGCGGCCGTGTAGGACGAAGCCATCACCAAGCCTATGCCTATTTGATGGTGCCTGAAATTGACGGCCTCACCAAACAAGCTTCGCAGCGCCTAGATGCCATTCAGCAAATGGAAGAATTGGGCAGTGGCTTTTATTTGGCCATGCACGATTTAGAAATTCGTGGCGCAGGTGAAGTGCTGGGTGAGAGCCAAAGCGGCAACATGCTGGAAATTGGTTTCCAGCTTTACAACGAAATGTTGAACGAAGCCGTGCGCTGTCTGAAATTGGGCAAAGAACCCGATTTACTCAGTCCACTTTCAGCCGCCACCGACATCAACTTGCATGCACCCGCCCTACTGCCCAACGACTACTGTGGCGATGTGCATTTGCGTTTGTCTTTTTACAAGAAATTGGCCACAGCCAAAACATCTGACCAAATTGATGGCTTGCTAGAAGAAATAGTAGACCGTTTTGGCAAGCTGCCGCCTCAAGCGCAAACTCTGATGGATGTACACCGCTTAAGAGTGCTAAGTCTACCCTACGGCGTTTTGAAAGTAGATGCTGCCCCAGGCGTGATTGTGATCAGCTTCAAACCCAATCCGCCCATTGAGCCCATGCGCATCATTGAGCTTATTCAAAAGAACAAGCACATTCAATTGGCTGGTAACGACAAACTGCGCATTGAGCGCGAACTGCCCGACCCCAAAGCGCGCGCGCAAATGGTGAGAGACATTTTGCGTTCTTTGGGCCAGCCTAAAATTGAAATAATTGAAGGATAAAAAAAATGAGTCATGAGCGCAGCGCCTCTCATTTGCAAGGCATGACCTTGAAGGGCTTTACACCGCCTTTGAAATTAAGTGATTTCAAACTTATCGCCTTTGACATGGACTCCACCCTCATCAACATTGAATGCGTGGACGAAATTGCAGATGCTGCAGGTCGCAAAACTGAAGTGGCCGCCATTACTGAGGCCGCCATGCGCGGTGAAATTACCGATTACAAAGAAAGCTTGCGCAAGCGCGTGGCTTTGCTTCAAGGCGTCACGGTGGCACACATGGAAGAAGTTTTACACAATCGTTTGAAACTCAATCCAGGCGCCGAAACCTTGGTGAAGACCTGCCAAGCCGCAGGCATGAAAGTGCTGTTGGTGTCCGGTGGCTTTACCTTTTTCACAGACCACGTTCGCGACAGACTCAACATCAACTGGACTCGCTCCAATGTGTTGGAAGTGGTCAATGGCGAGCTAACAGGTCGCATGGTGGACCAAGACTGGGGGGATATTTGCGACGGTGAAGAAAAGCGCAAGATGCTTTTGCAAATCTGTGTACAAATGGACATTGAGCCCTCACAAGCCATTGCCATGGGCGACGGTGCCAATGACTTGCCCATGATGGGCGTGGCTGGTTTGTCTGTGGCCTATCACGCCAAGCCCAAGGTGCGCGAGCAAGCCATGGTGGCCATCGAAGAAGGCGGACTAGATCGCTTGCTAGAAGTGCTTGTGTAGATCGAGCGATGGCACAAACGCGCTACAGTGCCTGCTCAACTCTTTGTTCAGGCCAAGCGCTGCACCTGTGACAACCCCGCCTCCACCGAAAACTTGGCCAAAGTTTCAATCTTGGTTTGCGGTTGACGAACATTGTCCACCACGCGCAACTCGGTTTGAATTTGCTTGGCTGTAAACTCCACCACGCCATAGCCTTTGCGTTCGCTGTCTGCAAAAATAAAGTGTGGGTTTTCAGCCAAGCGTACGGCCAACTTTGAATTGCCAGCAGAGCGCGCCGTAATGCCTGCGCCGCAAAACTCCACACCAATTTTGGCACTATCGTCTTTGTAGGCATCGGCCATGACATGGCCCACCCAGTTTTCGTGTACGTCGCCGCCTACAAGCACAGGGTTTTTAAGGGCGTGGTTTTGCATCGATTGCGTCATCTGTTGGCGCGCAGCAGAGTAGCCATCCCAACCATCGTTCCACATGTAATAGCCGGTGCCCATTCTGTAATCGCGTCTTCCAAATAGGGTTTGCTGGGCCACCACATTCCAAGTACGCGCATCACTTTTGGCTTGGGCAAAAGATTGGTCCAGCCAGTGCGCTTGTTCAACGCCTAACAAGCTTCGCTTAGGGTCTAGCCATTCCTCGCATTGCTCGGTGTCGACCCAACCAGATCCAAAGGCGCCATTTTTGTTACAGACTTGACGGTCACGGTATTGCCGATCGTCTAACAAATAAAAGTTGGCTAATTTGCCATACGCCACTTGTCCATAGATTCGAAGTTCTGCGCCACTGGCCAAGCCCTCAATGGATTTGGTCAATGCAGTAGCCCGCAAAGGCATGTGCTCATAAAAGGCTTGATAAGCTCTGGCACGTTGAGCAGCAAAATCAAAACTGATGTTACCGCTCTGCCCTCTGACCAAACTTGCATAGTCGTTGGACACCTCGTGATCGTCCCAAGTCATAAGCCACGGGCATTGGGCATGCATGGCCTGCAAGCCTTTTTCGCTTTTATTCAAAGCATATCGATCGCGATAATCTGCTAGGCTACTCACCCAGCCACCAGAGGGCCATCGGACTGCATTGGCAGCACCTGCATACTCATAAATATAATCGCCTAAAAACAAAACCATATCGAGGTTCTCTTGGCACATGTGGTCATAGGCACTGAAGTACCCATGCTCCCAGCGTTGGCAAGATGCATAGGCTACGCGCAGTTTTTGTACCATGGCTTCGGGATGAGGCAAGGTGCGCGTTCGACCCACGGTGCTTTGAGCATCGCCAATTTGAAAGCGATAAAAATACCATCGATCGCTTTGCAAATGATCAAGTTCCAAATGCACTGAATGCGCCAATGCGGCCAGAGCCACCACTTGGCCTGCGCGACGATTGACTTTGAAGGCCTCGTCGTCTGCCACTTCCCATTTGACAGAGACATCGGTTGCTGCAAATTGTGTGTTGCCACTGACCACATCTGGCATAAGTCGGGTCCACAAAACCACAGAACGGTGATTGGGTGATCCGCTGGCCACGCCCAACGAAAAAGGGTTGTGCCTTAAGGGTGTTTGCGCCATCGACAAACTGAAAGATAGCGGTGCTGAAGCCAACGCAGCCCATTTCAAGATGTCCCTGCGGGTGTTAGAGGTTTGGTTCAGTTGGGATTCATTTTGGAGCGGTGTCATGATGCTCTAAGCCAATCTTTAAGCAACTTAGAAAACTGCTCTGGTTTGGCACTCATGACCCAATGACCCGTGTCAAAACCCTCTACGCGCGAGCCAGGGTGGGCCGCAATTTTTTCAAGCCATTCAGGCGAATGAAACATGAACGGCTTGCGACGGCCATAAACATAAAGCATGGGGCGGGTTGTAGGCAATAGCTTGAGCACATTGGCGGCTTTGTCAAAGCCACCAAGTGAGCCCATCCATTTCATGGCATAGGGCGAATTCATACCGAAGTGCATATGGTCAGTCGGGCTGGGGCACCTTAAAGCCCGTGCCATGTAACGCGTCATGCGGTTGGCCAAAGACCTGCCGGGCGATGCAAACCAGCGCGCTATTTGCCAAGCCACAGCCAACCAAATTTGATAGCTGAACACGCCCCACTTGGCTTTAGCCGACCAAGATGCAAGAAGCGGCAGAGAGTTATGGTCACCCACATCAACTGCCACCAATCGCCTTACTCGATCAGGGTGTAGCGCTGCGTATTCATAACCAAAAACACAACCCCAATCGTGCAACACCAAGGTGACAGGTTTGAATGGACTGACCGCATTGACCACCTCATCGATGAAGCTCACCATATCTAACAAAGATTTGGGTGGCATGGGGGCGTTGGCATCAAATGCAGGCAATGTAAAACGCACACATTGGTGCGATTCACTCAGCGCTTGAACGGTGTCGTTCCAAAGGGCCAAAGTATCTGGCCAGCCGTGCAACATGAGCAGCGTTTCGGAGCCTTTGCCTTCAATTTGAATGTCTACGCCTTGAATGATCATTGTGTTCAAGCCAATGAAGACACCGATGCATCCATGGCTTGCTTTAAACGATCAACGCCTTCTAAAATTTTGTCCTCACCCACGGTGGCAAAGCTAAAGCGCAATGTGCTGTGATCTGGGTTTTGACTAAAGAAAGGAGTACCTGGCACAAAGGCTACGCCTTTGTCGATGGCCATTTTGGCAAAGGCATTGCCGTCTTTCACCTTGCCACCAGCTCCGGTAAGACTGGCCCACACAAACAAGCCACCCAGCGGTTGCACAAACGAAATGGCATTACCCAAGTCTTTGCGCAATGCATCGCACATGGTTTGAGCGCGCACTGCATACACTTGGCGTACCTTGTCTAGGGTGGCGGGCATTCGACCTGCCTTGAGGTACTGCGCGGCTGTGGCTTGCGCAAAGGTGCTGGTGTGTGCATCACTGAATTGCTTGCACATGACGGCGCGGCTTAAAAGTTCGGATGGTGCAATCATCCACCCCACACGCAGGCCTGGGCTTAAGACTTTTGAAAGTGAACCACAGTGCACCAACCAATCACGACTGCCAGGCACTTGGGCACTCAAGGCCAGCAAACTGGGCGGCGGTGCATCCTGAAAATACAAATCGCCATAGGGGTCGTCTTCAACCATAAGTGCTTGGTACTTGACAGCCAACTCAAGCAATTTTTTTCGGCGCTCTAGGTTAAGCAATGCACCCGTGGGGTTGCCAAAGGTAGGAATGACATACACAAACTTAGGTTGATGCTGAGCAATCAATTTTTCTAAGGCTTCGGTATCAACCCCATTGCCATCTACTGGCGCAGAAATAAGCTCTGCACCATAAAGCCTGAAGCACTGAATGGTGGCCAAGAAAGTGGGACCTTCCACAATCACTTTGTCACCGGGGCTGATCATGGTTTTGCCAATGAGGTCCAGTGCTTGTTGGCTACCCGTGGTCACAATCAGTTGTTCAGGGCTTAATCCTGACACGCCCTTCTGCCCCATAAACTGCGCTAGCTGTTCACGCAATGGGCCATAGCCTTCCGTAGCGCCATACTGCAGAGCAGCTCCGGGTTCTTCTGACAGGGCCAAAGAAGAGGCTTCGCGAATGCCCTCCACGTCAAACATGGCGCTATCGGGAAAGCCGCCTGCAAAGCTAATAATGCCGGGCCTGTCCAGAAGTTTGAACAACTCCCGAATGGCTGAAGTCTCGACATTATTTAAACGATCGGCAAATTGCAAGGACATGGTGTATCTTCCACAAAACTCAGTTGGTATCAAAGGACTATTCTGACTTGAATTGACACGGCTTTTTCGCCAATTTACTGATATTTTCTCTCATGAACGCACACAACATCGAACTCTTTTTTCAGACCCTGAAAGAGGCTAACCCCATGCCCACCACCGAGTTAGCCTATACCTCGGTGTTTGAACTTCTGACTGCTGTGCTGTTGTCGGCTCAGGCTACTGATGTCAGTGTGAATAAAGCCACCCGAAAACTCTTTCCGATGGCCAACACCCCCGAGGCCATCTTGGCTTTGGGGCAAGAAGGACTTGAAAGCTACATCAAAACCATTGGGCTGTACCGAAACAAGGCCAGCAATTTGCTCAAGACCTGCCAAATTTTGATGGATCAGTATCATGGTGTGGTACCCCGTTCAAGGGAAGCACTTGAGTCATTGCCGGGGGTCGGCCGCAAAACGGCCAATGTGGTCTTGAACGTGGCCTTTGGCGAACCCACCATGGCGGTCGACACGCACATTTTTAGATTAGGCAACCGCACGGGCCTTGGACCTGGCAAAAATCCGCTCGACGTAGAGTTGAAACTTTTAAAGAGAATTCCAGAAAAGTATTTGGTCGATGCGCACCACTGGCTTATTTTGCATGGCCGCTATGTGTGCCAAGCCCGCAAACCTTTGTGCCAGGAATGCGCTGTGTCGGCTTATTGTGATTTCAAACCTAAAACAACCAACTAGATCGGCGAACTTACTTCGGCAAAGCCACCCATCGGGTGACGCCCTCATCTTGCCAATCGCGCCACTTCAATCGGTTTTGAAAAACGGCTGACAAGGCATGGTGCGTGTTCGTGTCATTGGGCAATCCTGAGTGCACCAACTGGCCTTCAGACATTACCCAAACACGATCGGCCTGCAGTGCCAAATTGAGTTCGTGCAAGACACTCACCACCGCAGCACCTGTCTCGGTCAGACACCGAACCCATTCCAACCAATCGGCCTGATGCGGCACATCGACACCGGCCAAGGGCTCGTCCATGAGGTAGACCTGAGCTTGCACGGCCAAGGCCCGCGCCAACAAAACTCGCTGACGCTCGCCGCCAGAGAGTTGCCCCAAACTGCGCGTGCGCCAATCCCAAGCCTGCACTGTTTTCAAGGCTACTTCCACCACTGCATGGTCTTTGGCGCTGGGTGCTGAAAGCCAAGTTTGATGCGGCAATCGACCCAACATGGCTACGTCGTACACAGTGAGGTCATCTTGGCCTGCTTCAGCTTGGCCTAACCAAGCCAATGTTTGTGCACGTTCTCGGTGCTTCCATTCAGCCCAAGGTTTGCCCAGCAAGCTCACTTGACCTTGAGCAGGCGCCAAACCTGCCAAGGCTTTGAGCAAGCTTGATTTACCAGCACCATTGGGGCCAACCAAGGACACCCATTCACCGGTATGCAAAGTAAGTGACACATTCTTGACCGCCCTGAACTCGTCGTGCATCACATTGATGTTGTGGGCCTGTAAAGCCAATTTGTGCAGACCGTTCATGCGCCACCTCCACTGCTACCCGAGGGCTTAGAAATCATGCCGCGCATTAAATACAACATGTAGCCACCACCCAAAATGGCGGTCAAAACACCCACAGGCAATTCAAGGGGTGCCATCAAGCCGCGCGCCAACAAATCGGCACCGCCCAACAACACCGCACCCATGAGGCACGACAAGCTAAGTGTTTTGCCGTGCACCCCCTTAAACCGAGCTCTGACCAAATGCGGTGCAGCCAAACCCACAAAAGCAATCAGCCCTGTTTGCGCCACCGCTGCTGCCGTGCACAAGGCCAACACCGCCAACAAAACCCAGCGCAAAGACTTGACCGGCAAACCCAAACTGAGTGCTGTAAATTCGCCCAAAGCCAAACCATCTAGCAATGGACTGGCCGCCACTGACACGCCCCATGAAAACAAGAGCACACCCAGCATGAGCGCGCAAGCAGGCCAGCTGACATAAGCCGTAGAACCCAACATGAACGACTGCACCGAGCCTTGAATTTGTGGAAACATGACCAACAGCAAAGAGGCAATGGCACCAAACACCACACCCACCACCACACCAGCTAATAACAATCTGAGCGTGTGCTGAACACCCCAAGACAAGACCAAAGACAAAGCCACCGCCAACCATGCGCCCATAAAAGCCATGCCCGTAATACCCACACGCACAAACCACGGCGAGGCATCAAGTTGACTGAGCATGACCATGCCAATGGCCACGCCCAAACTGGCGCCCGAGGCACTGCCCAACAAATACGGGTCGGCCAAAGGATTTCTAAACAGACCTTGCGCCAATGCGCCAGCCAAGCCCAACAAAGCACCCGCCAAACACGCGCCCAAGGTGCGCGGCAATCGAATGTCGGCAATCAAACTTGCATCGGCATGCACCTGACCCCAGGCCCAACCTTCGCTACCCACCAACGCACCGGCCATGACCAGCAGCAATAGCAGAAAGCCCAGCTGCCAAGCCAGCTTTGAAGCCGATACAACTTTGCGAGCGTTCATTCTGGGTAGATCCGTTTTAGACAAGCCACCATCAACTCAGCGGCATCGGGTATTCGAGGACCTGAACGCACAATAATGTCGGACTGGTCTGGCGAGAAGCTGCAAATTCTTTGCTCTTGAATGGCTTCAATTCGGTTCCAACCTGGCCTTTTTTTGAGATCAGTGGCAGCACGCTCGCCCATAAATATAATTTGCGGATTGGCTTTGACCACAAACTCAGGGTTGACCTGAGGGAAAGATCCCATCGAGGGTGTGACCACATTGACCAGCCCCAAGCGTTTGAGTGTTTCGCCAATGTAGGAAGCTTCACCGGCAGCAAAATATCCGGTGCCTGCTTCAAAATAAATGCGCGCGCCTTTGGCTGACTTGGGCACTCGCGCGGCAGCAACTTCTAATTTTTGCTGAATGTTTTGCCAAACCAGTTCAGCCCGTTCTTTCGAATTTGGCAAGTGCAATGCACCTGAAATTTGCACAATGACCCGATGCATGTCTTCTTGGCTTTGCGGCTCTAGCGCTACCACCTTGATGCCCATCGATTCCAAGCGCTGCGTGACGCGCGAAGAACGCGCCAGCAACACCAAATCGGGTTTAAGTTTGACCAATGCTTCAAGCTGTGTATCGTCCAAGCCACCCAACTTGGGTAAAGTCTTCACCCGCTCTGGCCAGTTACTGTATCGGTCAACGCCCACCAACAAATTGCAGGCTTTAAGTTCACACACAATTTCGCCCAAAGAAGGCAACAAGGTGATGACCCGTTGCGGTGCTTTTTCTATCACCACAACGCGGCCGCGGTCGTCGGTTAAGGTGAAGGGTGTGGCAGCAGTTTGTGCAAACGCGTTTGCTGCAAGTAGCAGCATGCCAGCAGAGCCGGCCCAAAGAGCCACCTCAGCCAACAACTGTCGTACAAATTGAAGAGCACCCTTTTGCATGACTTTATATCTGGCAAGCTCTTAGAACTTAGGCGTCCACTTCAAGCCAGCAAAAAAACCACGTTTAGGCATGTTGTAGCCATAGATGCTTTGGTAGTTGGCGTTGCCTGCGTTTTCAATGCGCAAATTAAGACGCAACTCAGGGGTGAGTGCTTGACTCGCAGTTAAATCAATCAACGTGTAAGCCTTCAGATTTTGCGCGTCGTCTGTGCGCGCACCGTTGAAGCGCAACTGAACCCCAGTATCCCAAAAGCCAAGGCTTTGCATAACACCTGCCTGTGCCAATGTTTTGGCACGCCTTGCCAGTGCTTGGTGAGTGATCTCATTTTGTGGATCTTGCGAAGTCATGCTCAAGCGCCATTTCTGCGCGCCAAAGCCAGGCAATTGCCATTGCCCCGCCAAGGCCACTTCGACGCCTTGGTTTTTAGCCTTCGCAATGTTGGTGCGCGTCCAGTTGACATCGTTGTCAATCAAGTCGGTATAACGATTTTCAAAAGCGGTGATGCGTGCATTCCAAGTAGCTTTGATGTATTGCATGCCTACCTCGTTTGAGCGGGCTTGCTCAGGTCGAAGCAATGGATTGCCGCCCCAAGGGTAATACAAATCATTGAAGGTTGGCGCCATAAAACCTGTGGAGGCACTGGCCTTCAATCTCAACTCGGGTGTCAGAAAATAAGCATAGCCCGCATACCATGTGTTGGCTTGCCCAAAATCAGAATACTGATCTTGGCGCAAGTTCAATTGCCACTGTTGGTTTTCTACTTTGCCTTGATAGCCCAAGCGCCAAGAATTCACAGAGCGTTCAGTGGGGTTGTACTCGGTATCGCTGGCAATTTTTTGGCGGGTATTTTCATAACCCGATGTGAGCGCATGGTTGGGCCAGAGTGTCCATACGGCGCCCACCGCCGAAGTTTTGGACTGAGAATTAACGTAATAAGGATAAGCGGTCAGGGCCGCATTCAATTTGTCTTCCTGCTGCCCCATCGAAACGTCCCATTGCAATTCTTTAGAAGCTTTGTAAGTGGCATTGAGCAAAGCACTGCGCAGGACGCTCTTCGATTCATCCACCTGATTGGCCGGCCCCCACTGGCTGTCGTATTGCACTGTGGCATGTGTTTCTCGCAGCATCAGGCCCACGCGTCCCGATTCAAATTCTTGCGAAAAATTAATGGCATCAGATTGACGCGTATAACCATCACGGTCGGGATTGGTGTCGGGTCTTTGCAAAGGGTTGATGGCGTTGAAACCGCGCGTTTGTACATGTTCAGTTGAAGCATTCACGCCAAAACCTGACGCCCATTTTTGACCTGCACTGACCTGTGTGCTTCTGAAGTTTTCAGAACCCATTTGCCCAGAAGTCTCAAACCATGTGCCTTTCAAGCCACTGCCTGAATTTTGTCGTGTGAAAATTTGGACCACGCCGCCCAAAGCAGCACTGCCGTAAAGGCTTGACACATTGCCGCGAACCACCTCAATGCGCTCTATGCCACTGAGTGGCAAATGCTCAAGTGCTGCCAAATTGAAGTTCAAACTGTTCATGGGCAGGCCATCAACCAACACCAAGGCATGCCTTGATTCGGCACCGCGCATGAACAAGGTGGCGACACCGCCCATACCGCCCGATTGGGTGACTTCCATGCCGACCAGTTGTGCAAGCAAACTGGGCACGTCTTTGGCCTGTGAACGCTCAATGTCTGAACGTGTAATAAGTGAGACATCGGGCAAGGCATCTTGCGCACGCTGCATCACTCGGCTGGCCGTGATGACGGTATCGGGTAAGAATGTTTGAGAAAAAGTCAGAGCGGGCACGGCCATGCAAGTGACAAACGCACTGAGACGAAAAGTAACAGATATCATGATTTAACCAACAAATGTGTTCTCACCGCCCTCCCCGACAGTGCATGAACGTTCGGCCCCTATTGCGAGGGACCACCTTGTTGGCCGGTATCCGGGCTAAGCAGAACGACCTTCATCGCCTTCCCAAGCACCTGTTTCAGAGCGCTCAGTGGCAATTGATGAAAGCTGGGCATAAATACCCGTCTGCTGACCGTTGCGGGGGCAGCGCAGGTCAAGTTCACCCCGTGGGGGATTACTCTCCT
>CANNNB010000014.1 GCA_947505995.1 Comamonadaceae bacterium | reverse complement strand
TTAAGTGCTGCCAAGTTGTCGCTCAAATCCATGAGTTCAGAAATTTGCACTGGCGTTTTATGTTTCAATACCTCTATCAATTCTGCGGATTCCGCGACGAATTGAGGCAAGGTGTGAGGTACTCCCTCAGCCGGGGAGTCGTAATCCAACGATTTAGCAGGAGACAATAGAAGCAACATGCGAAAAATCCTTTAATGTCTCAATTATCTTGCAGGTGACAGTACTTTGCAGGCAAAGGCATTAGCCTCAAATTGTGTCTATCTTCATCGCAAAGCATTTAAGACCGCCAACTCGAAGTAAACCATCATGAGTCTTCTTTTTTCTGAGTATCAGCTGCCCGCCCCCAACGGCCCCCTCAATTTGGCCAATCGCATCGTGGTTGCACCCATGTGCCAGTATTCAGCCGATCACGGCCAAGCCACCGATTGGCATTTGGCCCACTGGACGTCTTTGCTTAACAGTGGCGCAGGCTTGGTCATTCTAGAGGCCACCGCTGTGACCGAAGAAGGTCGCATCAGCCCAGGTTGTTTGGGTTTGTGGAATGACGCTACTGCAGAAGCTTTGCAAGACAAATTAAGCCGCGCTCGAAAACTGGCTCCTCACGTGCCGGTTGCCATTCAAATTAGCCACGCAGGTCGCAAGGCATCCAGCGCCGCCCCTTGGCATGGCGGACAACTGCTTGATGCGGCACACGAGGGTTGGCAACCGGTAGCGCCTAGCGCATTGGCACACTTGGCAACTGAATCACCACCTGCAGAATTGGATGCTGCAGGGCTTGATCGCATCAAAAACGCTTTTGTGAAAACAGCTGAGCGTGCGCAAGAAATGGGCATTGAAATGGTTGAACTCCATGCGGCTCACGGTTATTTGCTGCATCAGTTTTTATCGCCCATTTCAAACAAAAGAACCGATGCCTACGGTGGTCATTTTGACAATCGCACACGCTTTGTTCGAGAAATTTTTGACGCCGTACGGGCTAAGTTCAATGGCGTTTTAGGTATTCGCATTTCGGCCACCGACTGGGTTGAAGGTGGCTGGAACCCTGAGGAAACAGCAGACTTGTCTGTGCGTTTGAAAGATGCAGGCGCTAACTTTGTCCATATTTCTTCAGGCGGGGTTGCCGCTCAACAAAAAATTGCAATTGGCCCTGAGTACCAAGTGCCATTTGCCAAAACAGTCAAAGACAAATCTGGCCTACCGACCATTGCAGTGGGCTTGATTACGCAAGCACAACAAGCCGAGGCTATTTTGCAGCGCGGCGATGCCAACCTGATTGCCTTTGCCAGAGCCTTCTTGTTCAACCCTCGATGGGCATGGCAAGCGGCTGCCGAATTGGGTGGCGTTGTGCAAGCCAGCGAACAATACTGGCGCTGCTTACCCCGAGAAGCGCAATCGGTTTTTGGCAATGTCAAAGTTGGGATGCGTTAAAACCATGAATACATCCAGCTTTCAAGACGTTCAGTTCACCAATGGCTATGAGTTCACGCAAGGCACAGGCTACGCCTTGCCCGAATATCCTTTCGTCAAACCACCTGAGTTGGTACACAACAAAACTTTGCGACATGCGGTTGTCATTGTGGGGGGCGGCATTACGGGTCTGACTTTGGCTCGCGCATTGGCCAACTTGGGTATCAAGGCCGTTTTATTAGACGAAGACAACACCGTTGGGGTGAAGGGTGCCTCCTCGCGCGGCATTTGCTACACCCAAAAATCATTGGAGATTTTTCAAAAACTGGGCGTGTTTGATCGGATTGCCAAAAAAGGGATTCAGTGGAGTGTCGGACGCACGTTTGCTGGAAACGACGAAGTCTACAACTTCGACCTCAAGCAACAAAGTAATTTCAGTCTTTCAGAGCAACCGGCCTTCATCAACATTCAACAGTTTTACATTGAAGGCTACTTGGTAGAGCGAATTCAAGAACTGGGTTCTGTCGATTTACGCTGGCAATCACGCGTCACTGCCTTCAAGCAAAACAAAGACTTTGCAACCCTCAGCGTTGAAACACCAGAAGGCACCTACCAACTGCAAGCTGGCCATGTGATCGATGCCACGGGATCGCACACCCCGTTTCACGCATGGACAGGGGTAGGCATGGAAAGCAAAAAAGGCGATGACCGTTGGTGCATTGCCGATGTGCGCTTTGACACACACCCCCCTACCGAGCGCCATACTTGGATTGAAGCACCCTTCAATGAAAACCGTGCAGTTTGGCAGCATCTGATGGCAGATGATGTGTGGCGAATTGATTATCAAATGGCCCCCAATGCCGATGCTGCTTACATCAGTCGTGAAGACGTGGTGCGCGAGCGCTTAGAGCGTCAATTTGGCAAGGAGGTGAAGGTTGATATTGTGTGGGTGGGCCCTTATGCCTACAAGAGTCAGTGCCTCACCACCTTGCGCATGGGACGGGTATTTTTCATGGGCGATACTGCCAAAATTGTGAACCCTTTTGGCGCACGCGGTGGCAACACCGGCGTGGCCGATGCCGACAACTTAGCCTGGAAACTGGCAGCGGTGTTGCGCGGTCATGCCGACGAAGCACTGCTTGAAAGTTACAACGACGAGCGTCTAGAAGCTGCGCAAGAAAACGTGAAAGTCACGCGTCGCACAGCCCGTTTTTTAAGGCCCGCAGATGGCGTCGAACGAGCCTTTCGAAAAGCCACCATCAGCTTGGCCAAGCAGTTTCCTTTTGCTCGTTCGCTGATCAACACCGGACGCATGGCTGTCGCCAATACATACCGCGGCTCCAGAGTCTGCGGCAACAACGGGGGCACCTCGGTTCAAAACGTCAAGATTCAATGGCGTCCAGGAAAAACGGGCGCACTGAACGACCTGCTGCAGTGGGCCGATGGCCGCTTGCTCATTTTGGTGTTTGGAAAACAATCCAAAGCATCTCTTAAACGACTTCAGGAACTCAGCAGCTCTGGTTTGCCTATTCGTTGCGTTCAGGTTCTTGCCAAAGGTGACATCTCACAAGCCCGCGAACACATTTGTGATAAGCAAGGTCATTTGAAAAGTGCCTGCGCAGTGGCAACGACCAGCGGCTGGGCAATCATTCGACCGGATGGTTATTTAGCAGACACCGGCCAAGGTGTGAACGGTGATTTGCTTGCCACTGTGGCCACTTCTTTGTGCCTTGGATGAAATTCGGATTGACCATGATGAAAACAGAACTCAACTTGCAAGACGCCGACGGCTTTTATGAGCAATTGCTGAATGCGCATGAAGGGCTGAGCACAGAACAATCTGAGCTTCTAAATATGCGCCTGATTTTGCTACTGGCCAATCAGGTGGGCGATGCGTCGGTGCTCCGAGATTGCATTGAATCGGCAAAGAACTAAGCCAGATCCTGTTTTTACCCTCAAAAACTGAGCGCTAGCCCAGTAAAATCATGGCTTTAGTTCATTCTTGACATTGCCTCTTGGCAATCTCTAAATACCCAGCCCATGAGCAACGAGACCACACCCGCAATCCAGCAACCTGGCCTTGAGAGCCTGTCCAAGTCTTTTGAGCCTGCAGCGCTTGAAGCCCATTGGGGCCCTGAATGGGAAAAGCGTGGCTATGGCGTTGCAGGGCACCGTGGCAGCCAAGTGGCACAATCTGGCGCACCCAACTTTGCCATTCAATTGCCGCCCCCCAATGTGACTGGCACCCTGCACATGGGCCATGCTTTCAACCAAACCATCATGGACAGCCTCACACGCTACCACCGCATGATGGGCTTTAACACGGCTTGGATTCCAGGCACCGACCACGCGGGCATTGCCACGCAAATTGTGGTGGAGCGCCAGCTTCAAGGCCAAGGCATTAGCCGCCACGAGATGGGTCCCACACCGTTCGAAGCGCGCAAAAACTTTGTGTCTAAAGTATGGGAATGGAAAGAGCAATCGGGCAACACCATCACACAGCAAATGCGCCGCATGGGCGACAGCGTGGACTGGACGCGAGAGTACTTCACCATGGACGAAAAGTTGTCCAAAGTAGTGTCCGAAACATTTGTGAAGTTGTACGAGCAAGGCCTGATCTACCGCGGCAAGCGTTTGGTCAGCTGGGACCCTGTATTGCAAAGTGCGGTGTCTGATTTGGAAGTGGAAAACACCGAAGCTGACGGCAAGATGCATTACATTTTGTACCCGTTTACAGAGGGTCCTCAACTCATTGATGGCGTCATGCAAAAGGGCATGACCATTGCCACCACCCGCCCTGAGACCATGCTGGCCGACGGTGCCTTGGCCGTTCACCCGGAAGACGATCGATACAAACATTTGGTAGGTAAAAAAGTAGACCTGCCCTTGTGTGATCGCCAAATTCCCATCATTGCCGACGACTTTGTTGACCGGGAATTTGGCTCCGGTTGCGTGAAGATCACGGGCGCCCACGACGCCAACGACTACGCATGTTCTATGCGTCACAACCTGCCGCTGATCACCATCTTCACACTCACCGCTGCAGTCAACGAAAATGGCCCCAAAGCCTACCAAGGCATGGACCGCTTTGTGGCCCGCAAGGCCGTGATCAAAGACTTAGAAGCGCAGGGCTTGCTGATTGAAATCAAGCCTCACAAATTGATGCTGCCCATTTGCGCACGCACCGGCCAAGTCGTAGAGCCCATGCTCACAGACCAGTGGTTTGTGGCCGTGAACAAGGTCAGCCCGCAAGACCCAACAGGTAAAAGTATTGCGCAAAAAGCCATTGACGCGGTGCATACGGGTCAAGTTAGTTTTGTGCCTGAAAACTGGGTCAACACCTACGACCAGTGGATGAACAACATCCAAGACTGGTGCATCTCACGTCAGCTGTGGTGGGGCCATCAAATTCCCGCTTGGTACGACGAAGACGGCAATGTGTACGTGGCCAAGTCGGAGGCACTAGCGCAAGCACAAGCTGGCGCAGAAAAAAAACTGAAGCGGGACGAAGATGTTTTAGATACTTGGTATTCCTCGGCTTTGGTTCCCTTTTCTACCATGGGTTGGCCTGATGCTTTGGCCACTTCAGACAAAGACACAACACAAGACTACGATTTGTACTTACCCTCCTCTGTATTGGTCACAGGCTACGACATCATCTTCTTCTGGGTGGCCAGAATGATCATGATGACAACTCACTTTACAGGCCGTGTACCCTTCAAGCATGTCTATATCCATGGCTTGGTGCGCGATGCACAAGGCAAGAAGATGAGCAAGTCTGAAGGCAATGTGCTCGATCCTGTAGATTTGATCGACGGTATTTCCTTAGAGCCCTTGTTGGAAAAGCGGTCACAAGGTTTGCGCAAACCCGAAACTGCGCCTCAGGTGCGCAAGAACACGCAAAAAGAATTCCCTGAAGGCATCCCAGCCTATGGCGCAGATGCGTTGCGATTTACCTTTGCGGCATTGGCATCGTTAGGACGTAGCATCAACTTTGACAGCAAGCGCTGCGAAGGCTATCGCAACTTTTGCAACAAACTATGGAACGCCACACGCTTTGTGCTGATGAACTGCGAGGGACAAGACTGCGGCCTTAAGGAACACACCAAAGCAGAATGCGCAGTAGGTGGCCCAGCCCATGGCTACATGAGTTTCAGCCAAGCCGATCGCTGGATCTCCTCCAAGATACAACGCGTGGAAGCCGATGTGGCCAAAGGCTTTGCCGAGTACCGTTTGGACAACGTAGCCAACGTTATTTATGACTTCGTTTGGAACGAGTTCTGCGATTGGTATTTGGAAATTGCCAAGGTGCAAATCAACACCGGAGATGCATCGCAACAGCGAGCAACTCGCCGCACGCTCATTCGCACCTTGGAAACCATTCTGCGTATGGTCCACCCCATCACGCCTTTTATCTCTGAAGAGTTATGGCAAAAAGTAGCGCCTGTGGCGGGTCGTGCAGGCCCTTCCGTCAGCATCGCGGCCTATCCTGTTTCGCAAGCAGAACGCATTGACGAACCAGCCGAAGCCCACGTGGCCAAGCTCAAAACCTTGGTCGATGCTTGTCGCAATTTGCGCGGCGAGATGAGTGTCTCACCTGCCACCAAGTTGCCTCTGTATGTGTTGGGCGATTCTGAATTGATGAAAGCTGTAGGCCCAGTACTCCAAGCCCTTGCCAAGTTGAGTGAAGTCAAGGTGTTTGACAACGAAGCAGCCTGGGCCAAAGCAGCAGCAGCAGCTCCCGTGGCCGTCGTAGGCGAGGCTCGCCTCTGTTTGTTCATGGAAGTGGATGTGGCGGCTGAAAAGATTCGTCTCAGCAAAGAAGTGGCACGTCTTGAAGGTGAAATAAGCAAGGCCCATGGCAAGCTTAGCAACGAAGCCTTTGTGGCCAAAGCACCGCCCGCCGTGATTGAACAAGAGCGTAAGCGTGTGGCTGATTTTGAAGCAGCCTTGAGCAAAATGAAAGCTCAACTTTTGCAATTAGAAGCCTCACCCGCCAAATAATGAAACAACGCTGTCACCCAAGTGTGGTATTTTCAAAAAAGTAAAGTTGAAATTAAAAAGAAACTTCAAATGAACGCACAACCGAGCATTAGAAAAGCAGTTTTCCCTGTGGCCGGATTGGGAACTCGCTTTCTGCCTGCCACCAAAGCGGCACCTAAAGAGATGTTGCCTGTCGTCGACAAGCCTCTCATTCAATATGCCGTTGAAGAGGCTTACTCTGCTGGCGTACGCCACATGATCTTTGTCACTGGGCGCAGCAAACGCGCCATTGAAGATCATTTCGACACAGCCTACGAACTCGAAACAGAGCTCGAAAGTGCGCACAAAGAAGAGTTGCTTAAATTGGTTCGATCGGTGCAACCAGATGACATGGTTTGCGCCTATGTCAGGCAACCCCGATCGCTGGGTCTGGGACACGCTGTTCTGTGTGCTGAAGCCATGGTAGGCCTTGAGCCCTTCGCAGTCCTGCTGGCAGATGACCTGATGGTCGGCCTCAAAGGCGGCCCTTCTGTGTTGGCCCAAATGGTCAAGGCCTATGAGCAACAAGGTCGCTCCATCCTGGCTGTTCAAGAAGTGCCCCTCGAACATGTGAAACGCTACGGCATTGTGGCGGGTGAATCAGCGGGCAAACAATTGATTCGAGTTGAACAAATTGTCGAAAAACCCTCTCCTGAAAATGCCCCATCGCGAATGGGCGTTGCCGGTCGGTACATTCTCACGCCTGGCATTTTCGAAGAAATTAGAAACCAGCCAACAGGCGTGGGAGGCGAGATTCAACTCACCGACGCCATCGCCAGATTGAAATCTCGTGAAGCTGTTTACGCATTTCAATACGAAGGCAAACGATACGACTGCGGTAGCAAAGAGGGTTTCTTAGAGGCGACTGTTGAGTTGGCCTTAGAGCACCCGCAAGTTGGTGAATCGTTCAGGACTTATCTCAAAACACTGAAGCTCTGAAACAGCTATCTGTCAACTGAAAAAAGCTTCGCTCAGGAAACTTTTTTCATCAGCGCCGCTTCATCCAAATGAGGAAACGCTCGCCATCGGTTTCTTGCAGTAACAACTCATTGCCCGTTTGCTTGGCAAACGCTTCAAAGTCACGTTGCGCACCAGGATCTGTGGACATGACTTTCAGCACTTGTCCCGATTGCATGGCCGTGAGTGATTTCTTGGCTTTCAAGATGGGCAAAGGGCAATTGAGGCCACATGTATCAAGCTCAATGTCAAATTCAAGGCTCATGCTGTCTCCATTATTTCTTCAATCAAGCGGTTTTAGTCTGAGGCACGGCCTTGCGCGTCGCGCTCTTCCCATGTCATGAATTTAGGCTCGATGCCTTGGGTGCGCAACCAATCACCAAGTGCATAACCGGTACCTGCGGGCCAGCATACCAACTCATCAAAATTGAACATTTTGAATTCAGCCAACTCAGGTGATAGCTTGACCGTACCCGAAGCAACAGCGTGGTAGGCAATGATCACTTGGTTCATGCGCTGGAAATCATAGGCGCCGATCAATTTCAATGCGCTGACCTGAAGATTCGTTTCCTCTGCAATTTCTCGGGAAATGCCTTCTTCTGGCGACTCACCTGCTTCCATGAAACCCGTGATCAATGCGAATTTTCGGCCAGTCCATGCCGCATTCCGTGCTAACAAGATTTGATTACCGACTTGCACAATGCCTGCCAGAACAGGGGTGGGGTTGTTCCAATGTGTGAAGTCGCATTGCATGCAGCGCAATCGGAGTTTTTCACCCCCATCTTCAATTTGGGGCACCCAAGACAGCGGCGATCCACAACATGGGCAAAAACGGTATTCGATCATGCTGGAAACACCCCTGTAGAAAGATAGCGATCACCACGATCGCAAACAATAAAGACGATGGTGGCATTGGTTTCACGGGCTGCAATTTGTTGAGCGGCCCAGCAGGCGCCAGCTGCTGAAACGCCTGCAAACAAGCCCTCTTCTCGAGCCATTTGGCGGCAAGTGTCTTCAGCATCGTCTTGACTGACATAAATCAGTTCGTCGACATTGGCAGGGTTGTAAATTTTGGGCAAATACTCTTCAGGCCACTTTCGAATACCAGGAATGCGAGAACCATCCGTGGGTTGTGCCCCTACGATTTGTATCTTGGGATTCTTTTCTTTTAAAAATTGGGATACGCCTGTGATGGTCCCTGTGGTGCCCATGGCACTCACAAAATGGGTGACTTGACCCTCAGTTTGAGCCCAAATTTCTGGGCCAGTGGTCTCGTAATGGATGCGTGGATTGTCTGGGTTCGAAAATTGATCAAGGATGCGGCCCTTGCCCTGTGAAGCCATATTGTCAGAAAGGTCGCGTGCATATTCCATACCGCCACTTTTAGGCGTCAAAATAAGTTCAGCGCCAAAAGCCTTCATGGTTTGTGCGCGTTCAATGGACAGATCTTCGGGCATGATCAAAATCATTCGATAGCCTTTGATGGCAGCGACCATGGCCAGTGCAATGCCCGTGTTGCCCGAGGTGGCCTCAATGAGGGTGTCACCTGGTTTAATTTCACCGCGCTCTTCGGCACGCTGAATCATTGACAGCGCTGGCCGGTCTTTGACTGACCCGGCAGGGTTGTTGCCTTCTAATTTGCCCAAAATAACATTGCCCTTTGGCTTTGAAATATGGGCTGCAATTCGTTGTAGTCTGACCAAAGGTGTCTTACCGATGGCATCTTCAAGCGTTGGATAGTTCATTTTTTTGATTTACAAAGTCAAACCTGCAGCGCAGACTCAAAAAGGAAATTGAATTGCAACTGAAGTGATTATGCTTCGAACCAGCCAGCCTTGTTTGGCACTGAATTAGAAACCTTCAGCGGCAGTTCAAGTCGGTTTGCCTAAGTTCAAAATGGCGTCTGCAATTTTTCCAGTATCACGCTCTAAGGCCAAAATGTCACCGCCAATTCTGACAAATGTGTAGCTTGGGTCAAAATTAAGCTTTTCAATTAACTTTGGTTCCACAGGGTAAGTTTTGGCACCTGGGGGTACTTTCTCACCAAAGCGCCAAGCCACTTTGAAGCTGGTTTCACATTGATCTGAACGCCAAGTCATGCCATCAGGACATTTGCCAGGGCTTAAAGTTTCCATGAAAAATGAACGCGCAAATTGACGGCGAATCTTTCCGAAATAATTGAGAACAGGTGCGCCAAATTCTGGTGGAAAGACAAACAGGGGCTCGGTGGGAAGCGGCATCTTGCGAGACATGTCCTCCTCAGGAGGCTTTGGCCCGCCCATGTTGATGTTGATGTTTTGGCTAGCATTTGCAGCTGAGCCCGCACCCCCAGGCAATATACCGGGCGTTGCCATTGCAACCACTGCGGCAACAGGTGGCGCAGCGCCACCTGCGGCTGGCTTGGCCGCGCCAGCATCAGGGGCGGCAGAGGCCGCCTCAGCTTTTGACCTTGCAGCCGTTTGAACTTCCGGTCGGTAGTATCTGTTCAAAGCCTCAGGGTTGTTGGCCAGCCGTTTTTCTATGATGGCATCAAACACAGCAGAGACCGCCATGCTGTCAGCGGTGCCCATCAGAACGGCTTTGCTTGAGTGCAGAATAGACAATTGCATGGCTGAGCAATTGGCGTTATTTTTTTGCAACCATTCAATGGACTTGTTTTGTCGCTCAAGAGGGTCGTGCGTGGTAAGCGCCATCAAACGAAACTCTGCAATCAGACAAGGGCCACTGGCCGAATCAGGCGGCGTGGCTTGAACTGGCTCCTTTGGCTTAGGCGTTTTGCTTGTTTGCGCAAGCGCGTGCACGCTGCTCAGACACAACAAGCAAGCCAATAGCCAACACAGGAACTGAGATAAAGGATGCGGCAAAGTAATCTTTCTGGTTGAACGATCAAATGTGGACCTACTTTAATCGACACACGCCAAATTTTCTTGAATGTGGCTTTGTAAAGTCTTGCGTCTTCAGCCAGAGCCTGACCAGCTGATCAAGGCTTCGATTGTTTGGCGACAGAACTGCTCGCTCATCATTGAAAGATGCCCCTCCAAAACCCGAAAGAAATATGTCATAATCGCTGACTTCGCAATCCGCCCGGGTGGTGAAATTGGTAGACGCAGGGGACTCAAAATCCCCCGCCGCAAGGCGTGCCGGTTCGATTCCGGCCTCGGGCACCATCGATTTGCAACAAATCGACTAAACTTTTTTGCGAAATGCACATTGCTTTAATACTTGCATTAGCTGTGTTGTACCCTGCAACACACATCCTGAATGGATGGCTGTTTGACTTTGCCACCATAAACGACAATGTCTCGCTGATTTACATGCCAGCGTTTCTGCGCCTTTTCAATGTACTGGTCTTGGGCCCCCTCTCTGGCACGCTTACCACCATGTTGGGCGGTCTGTTGCTCATGACGCAACTCAATAACCCTCAAGGATTCGATCTTCTAAACATTGCGTGCTCAAGCGCTGGGCCGTTGATCGCAATGATAGGGTTCAAAATTTATTGGAAAAGACAAGTGTCGCTTGCCTCGCTTCAAGATTTGGCCACCCTCACCCTCATCTACTGTGTCAGCAATTCATTGATCCATCATGTCACCTGGGTGCTCATTGGTAAGTTGGAAGTGTTTGAAGTCAAAGAGGCGTTTTGGATGTTTTTGGGCGATCTCAATGGTGCGCTGCTGGGTGCCTATCTCATGAAAGCAATCATCGACTACCTTGAGAAAAAGGGCGTCAACTTTTCAGGCCCTTCGGAGCCCAAAAACTAAGCCCAATCAAGGGCAAACTCACTGCCTAGGTGGCGCGAATGCCAAAGTGTCAGGCGCAAGGCATTCACACCAAACCTTGCGCAATGGTGGGGTACAGCAACCGAACTCTCAGTTCTTTTTTAAGTCTGTCATTGTTCAAACGCCTAGACTCGCGCATAAAGCTCAACAGCATGAGGGGCAAGGTGTCTTGGGCTTGGCTTCTGGGTACTCGCGGCGGGCGACTTAAGCCCATCAAGTCTGCTGCTAAATCGAAATAATCACCCATCTTCATTTGGCTGTCATCGCTCACATGGAAAACACGCTGCGGCTTTCCTCGCCAGAGGGCTGCCACACAGGCCCTTGCCAAATCGTCTGAATGAATGTGATTGGTGTACACATCGTCTTTTTCCAAAAGGACGGGCGTAGCTTTCAACAGCCTTTCGCGGGGGGTGCCATTGGGACGGTCGGGTGCGTAAATGCCGGGAATGCGCAAAATGCTGCTGCGCACGCCCGTTTTCCCCAAAAATCGAATGGTATTTTCTGCATCGACCCGCCGAATGGCTCTGGGTGTGTGGGGTTTAACGGGCCTAGATTCAGACACCCACTGCCCTTGGCAATCGCCATAAACACCGCTGGTAGACCCATAAACAAGCGATATGGGCAAAGCCCTTTTTTTGAGCGCCCGTACCAAATTCAAAGTGCGCAAATCGGTCGACCATGCCCCCGCTCGGTCGGAGGGTGGCGGGGCTAAATGCAGGACCCGAGTAGCCCATCCGGATAAACGCTGCAAGGACCGAGAATCGTCCAAATTACCAATAATCGGCGTCATGCCTTGGGCCCTTAAGCCTGTGGCTTTTTCGGGGCTGGAGGTCAATGCCAAAACCCGAGTTCGACCCACCAACTGTTTGGCAGCTCGTTGACCTACATCACCACAACCGATGATCAAAACACGCTCTTTTCGAAAGCGGGCGGGTAAAGCGCCTAAAGGGGTTTGGTTTGAGGGCAAAATCAGGGGTTAGAAAATTGATGACCCCCCTAGGATAACGAAAACATGAGCTTCCAAATTACCGTAGAGCCCAGTGGCCGTACTTTTAACGCAGATACCAGCGAAACTTTGCTCGCAGCCGGCATACGGCAAGGCATTGGCCTGCCCTATGGCTGCAAAGATGGCGCTTGCGGTTCCTGCAAATGTCAAAAAATCTCTGGCACCGTGATTCATGGTGAGCATCAGTCAAAAGCATTGAGTGCAGAAGAAGAAGCAGCGGGTCTCATTTTGACTTGCTGCTCAACAGCGCAAAGCGATTTGGTTTTGATATCTAGACAAGTCACTGAAGCAGGCAGCTTCCCCATCAAGAAAATGCCTGTGCGCGTGGTCAGTCTAGAAAAGAAATCACACGACGTGATGGCCGTGACCCTGCAGTTACCAGCAACCGATGTCATGCAATATCACGCTGGTCAGTATGTTGATTTTTTATTGCGCGATGGCGCGCGCCGCAGTTACAGCATGGCCAACGCGCCACACACACTTGACCCTGTTGCTCCCAAAGTGGCGCTGCACATTCGCCATATGCCTGGCGGCAAGTTCACCGACCCGGTGTTCAGCACCATGAAGGAAAAAGACATCTTGCGAATTGAGGGCCCTTACGGCAGTTTCTTTTTGCGTGAAGACTCTCAGGCGCCCATTATTTTGTTGGCATCGGGTACGGGCTTTGCGCCCATCAAAGCGCTCATTGAGCACATGCAACACAAAGGCATTACACGGCCTGCTAGCTTGTATTGGGGCGGTCGACGCCCTGCCGATTTGTACATGAGCGATTGGGTTGAAGCGCAAGTTAAAGCCATGCCCCACTTAAGTTATGTGCCTGTGGTGTCAGATGCGTTGCCAGAAGATGCATGGACAGGTCGAACGGGCTTTGTCCATCAAGCTGTCTTGCAAGACCATCCCAATTTGAGCGAATACCAAGTCTATGCTTGCGGCGCACCCATTGTGGTGGACTCAGCACGTGCAGACTACGTGGGCAAAGCAGGCTTACCTGAAGACGCCTACTTTGCCGATTCATTCACCACTGAAGCCGATAAGGCCAAGGAGTCCACCTGATGCTTACCACTCAATTATGGGGACACCGCCGCAGCTTGCTCTGCGTTGCCATGTCCATGTTAGCCCTTGTTAGCTTGTCAAACGCATTCGCACAAGCTTTAGAAAAACCAATTCGCCTTGTGGTGCCCTATGCACCTGGCGGCCCCATTGACGTCACTGCGCGTGCCTTGGCAGAACGTGTCAAAGACACCCTTGGGGTTGTCATCATCGACAACAAGCCGGGTGCAGGTGGCAACTTGGGCGTAGACATTGTGGCCAAAGCCCCAGCTGATGGTTACACCATTGGTATTTCCGCTGTGGCCACGCATGCCATTAACCCATGGCTGTTCACCAAAATGCCCTTTAATGCAGCCACAGACTTTGCCGCCATCACGCAAATGGTTCGCGTACCCAATGTGTTGGTGATGAATGCAGAAACTGCACAGCGTTTGAAAATCAACAACGTAAGCGACTTGATAGCCTATGCCAAAGCCAATCCAGGCAAGCTCAATGTCGGCTCTGGCGGCAATGGCAGCGCCGGTCATTTGGCCGCAGAAATGTTCAAGCGCGATGCCGGCATCTTTGCTGTGCACATCCCTTACAACGGCGGCAATCCTGCGCAGTTGGCGTTGTTGTCTGGCCAAGTCGATTTCAACTTTGACAACCTGGCCACAGCAGCGCCCAACATCAAGGCTGGCAAACTGAAAGCATTGGCGGTCACAACGCTACAACGATCAAACGCATTGCCGGACATTCCAGCCATGTCCGAAACGCTCAAAGGATTTGAAGTCGACACTTGGTGGGGCTTGGTAGCGCCTGCCAACACGCCGCCTGCCATCGTGGCTCGATTGCATCAAGCTTTCTCAAGCGCTCTTGCTGCGCCCGAAACCAAAACTCGGTTTGGCATGATGCTGATTGAACCAGTCAGTAGCTCGCCCGAACAATTTGCTGCATTCATGAAGCGCGAGTTGGCCAAGTATGAGCCCGTTGTCAAAGCCAGTGGCGCAAAAGTCGACTGACAAGTTTTATTCACCCAAATAGGCTGCACGCACTTTGGGATCGTTCAACAAGTCTTGCCCAGGCCCAGTCATGGCAATCAAACCAGACTCCATGACATAACCCCGATTGGCCAATGCCAAAGCACGACTGGCGTTTTGCTCGACCAACAAGACCGTCACGCCTTGCGCAAAAACATCGCGCACCACTTCGAAAACTTTGTCCACCATGATGGGTGACAGCCCCATAGAGGGCTCATCCAACAACAAGACCTTGGGGCGGCTCATGAGGGCACGGCCCATGGCCAACATTTGTTGCTCGCCACCCGACATGGTGCCAGCCAATTGGTCTTTGCGCTCACGCAACCTGGGAAAGGTGTGAAACACTTTTTCCATATCGTCTTGAATGGCGGCGGTGTCGTTGCGAATGTAGGCGCCCATGAGCAAATTCTCAATGATGCTCATGCGTGTGAACACACCGCGTCCTTCGGGCACCATGGCCAAACCCTGCTTGACCAAATCCCAGGGGCCTTGACCCACAATGCTTTTGCCCATGTATTCAATGTCACCTGCATGGATGGGCAAGGTCCCTGAGATGGCTTTCATGGTGCTTGTTTTGCCCGCTCCATTGGAGCCAATGAGACACACCAATTCACCTTCGTGCACTTCAAAATCGATGCCCTTAACAGCCTGAATGCCGCCGTAGGCCACTTCAAGGCCTTTGACTTTCAACAATGTGACCGTCATTTCAATGCCCTCCGGTACCCAAATAGGCTTCAATCACTTTTTCATTTTTTTGCACATCTGCAGGTGTGCCCTCGGCAATTTGTTTGCCATAGTCGAGCACCGTGACGCGGTCGCACAAACCCATGACCAATTTCACATCGTGTTCAATGAGCAAGATGGTTCTGTTGTCTTTCCTAATCTGGTCTATGAGCTCACGCAATTGCACTTTTTCTGTGGCGTTCATGCCGGCTGCGGGTTCGTCCAAGGCAATGAGTTGTGGATCGGTGGCAAGCGCTCGGGCAATTTCTAGTCGACGCTGATCGCCATAGGACAAAGTGCGCGCGCGGTAGTCGGCATATTGACCGATGCCCACGTAGTCCAACAATTCTTGTGCACGGTGCGCAATTTCGGCTTCTTCTTGTTTGAATTTGGGTGTTCTAAAAATAGCGCCCAACAATCCAGATGAGGTTCTCACATGGCGGCCAACCATGACGTTTTCCAGAGCTGTCATTTCAGCAAACAACCGAATGTTCTGAAAGGTTCGCGCAATGCCCGCCATGGCAACTTCGTGAACTGCAGTAGGTTGATAAGGTTTGCCTGCCAATTCGAAACTGCCACTGTCTGGCGAGTAGAGGCCGGTGATGACATTGAAGAAGGTGGTTTTGCCAGCACCATTGGGGCCAATGAGTCCGTAGACTTGTCCGCGTTCAATGGTCATACCCACATCAGACAAAGCTTGCAAGCCGCCAAAGCGCTTGGAAATGCCAGCTACTTTTAAAACTGTTTCCGTGATGGGCAGGTTCGAGTTCATGTTAAGCGCCCTCTTTCACTTGCAAGGCTTTGCCGTGCTCATTCGAAGGCCACAAACCGCGAGGGCGCATGAGCATGATGACAATCATGGCCAAGGCAATGAGCAGTTGACGCAAAATAGCGGCGTCAATGCGGCCATCGGTCATGGACTGCAAAGGACCGGCCACATAACGCAAAATTTCTGGCAATGCAGACAAGAGCACCGCTCCCAAAATAACCCCAGGCAAGTGACCCAAGCCGCCCAGCACCACCATAGCCACAATCATGACTGACTCCATAAGGCTGAATGACTCTGGCGAAATAAAGCCTTGGAAGCCTGCAAACATGGCACCTGATATTCCGCCAAAGGTGGCGCCCATGCCAAAGGCCATGAGTTTTAAATTGCGGGTGTTCAAACCCATGGCCTGGGCTGCAATTTCATCTTCTCGAATGGCCATCCATGCTCGGCCAATGCGCGAAGCTTGGAGTCGATATGAAATCAAAATGGTCACCAGCACCAAAGACAAAAACAGGTAGTAGTAAAGGCTCACTGATGCAAATTCAACACCCAAAAAATCGAATTTTTTGCCCAGATTGATACCAAAGAAATGAATCGGATCAATTTGATTCAAACCCTTAGGGCCGTTGGTGATGTTGACGGGCTGGTCCAAGTTGTTCAAAAACACCCGAATGATTTCGCCGAAGCCCAAAGTGACAATGGCTAAATAATCGCCGCGCAGCTTTAAAGTGGGTGCGCCTAGCAACATGCCAAACAAACCCGCCAATGCGGCCGCCGCTGGCACAATGACCCACAAAGGCATGTGCAACCCACGAGGGAACATGGCAGCAATGGCTGGAAATGTTTCAATCAGATGAGGCGACGCCAACAGGCCATACATGTAGGCGCCGACGGCGAAGAAGGCGACATAGCCCAAATCGAGCAAGCCCGCATAGCCCACCACAATGTTCAGGCCAACCGCCAACAAGACATAGAGCAAGGCCATGTCGGCAATGCGCACCCATGCATTGCCAAACTGCTGAAGCACCAAAGGCAAGACCAGCAGCGCAACACCTATGGCCAGAATTTTGAGATTTTTTGAATTGTTCATTGCGCCCTCCAACTGAATCTCAAGCGCGGTCGGCCACACGCTCACCCATCAAGCCTGAAGGCCTTAATGTGAGCACGATGATGAGCACAATGAAAGCAAAAATATCAGCGTAGTGACTGCCCAGTACGCCGCCTGTCAGAACGCCAATGTAGCCCGAGCCAATGGACTCAATGAGGCCTAGCAAAATACCCCCCACGACAGCACCCGTTAAGTTACCAATACCACCAAAGACCGCAGCAGTAAAAGCTTTTAAGCCGGGCAAGAAGCCCATGCTGTGATGCACAGTGCCGTAATTGGATGCAAACATCACACCCGCAATGGCTGCCAATATGGCGCCAATGATGAAGGTGGCAGAAATGACCATGTCGGGCTTCACACCCATCAAGGCAGCAACGCGTGGGTTCTCTGAAGTAGCGCGCATGGCCCTGCCCAACTTGGTGGCATTGACCACCCACATCAACACCGCCAATGAAATGGCAGTGACACCCAAAATCATGATTTGTGTAGTTGAAATAACTGCACCTCCCACGTTGATAGGGGTGGTGGACAACAAGGTGGGAAATGGCTTGTAGTTGGGTTTCCAGATAATCATGGCCAAAGTTTGAAGCAAGATGCTGACACCAATGGCGGTGATCAGTGGCGCCAATTTAGGGCTGTTTCGCAAAGGTCTGTAGGCAATTTTTTCAATTGCAAAATTGAGCGAAGCTGCAACCACACTGGCAATGAGTAAAGAGATCAAGAGCATCAACCAGCCGGGCATGCCAGGCGTGGCATCTTGCATGAGCGCAATCACAGACCAGCTGGTCAGGGCGGCCACCATGAGCACTTCACCGTGCGCAAAGTTGATCAAATTGATGATGCCGTAAACCATGGTGTACCCCAAGGCAATCAGGGCATACATGCTGCCTTGAACCAAGCCATTGATCACCTGCTGGAGAAAGACATCCATACCAAACTCCTATTTCTTTGTCGCTTTTGATTGATTCATTTCATTCAAGCTGGCCATTTTTTCTGCAATCTTTAACTCTAAACCACGATTGACGGGACGGTAAAAACCTGGCGCAGGCATGCCATCAGGCAAATACTTTTCGCCTGCTGCAAAGCCGCCTTCTTCATCATGAGCATAGCGATAGCCTTTGCCGTAGTCCAAGGTTTTCATGAGTTGCGTGGGGGCATTGCGCAAGTGCATTGGCACAGGACGTGTGCCATCTTTTTTGACCCATGCTTTGGCTTCATTGAATGCTTTATAAACGGCATTAGATTTGGCCGCTACCGCCAAATAAATCACACATTCTGCCAAAGCCAGTTCACCTTCCGGACTTCCCAAGCGCTCATAAACCTCTGCAGCGTCCAATGCCAAACGAAGTGCGCGAGGATCGGCCAAGCCAATGTCTTCGGTTGCCATGCGAATCAAGCGCCTGGCCATATAGCGAGGATCGGCGCCGCCGTCTAGCATCCGCGTGAACCAGTACAAAGCAGCATCTGGGTCTGAGCCCCTCACAGATTTGTGCAGCGCACTGATGGTGTCGTAGAACTGCTCGCCGCCTTTGTCATAGCGGCGCATGCGCTCACCCAATACCTTCATCAGCCAAGCATCAGAAATTTCTGCAAGCTTCTCGCTTTGAGCTGCAACCGACAAGGTTTCAAGGGTGTTGAGCAAGCGCCGAGCATCGCCATCGGCATAGGCAATGAGGCGCTGCTCTGCTTCAGTTTCTAAAACAGGGATAGCACCAATGGCATGCGCTCGCATCACAATTTGTTTTAAATCATCTTCACCTAATGACTGCAGAACATAGACGGCTGCCCTAGAAAGCAAAGCAGAATTAACCTCAAAGGACGGGTTTTCGGTAGTGGCGCCAATGAAGGTGAACAAGCCACTCTCAACATGCGGCAAAAAAGCGTCTTGCTGGCTTTTGTTAAATCGGTGAACCTCATCGACAAACACAATGGTTCTCTTTGGCTGCAATCCATTCAAGGCGGCCTCAGCTTTTTCGACGGCCTCCCGAATGTCTTTGACACCTCCCAGTACCGCACTGATGCTGATAAATTGTGCGTCGAATGCATCGGCCATAAGCCGTGCAATGGTGGTTTTGCCAACCCCAGGTGGGCCCCACAAAATACAACTGTGCGGCTGACCCGATTCAAACGCCAGCCTGAGCGCCAGTCCTTCGCCTATGAGGTGTTGCTGACCGATCACTTCGCCCAATTGTCGAGGCCGCAAGCGCTCTGCAAGAGGCTGCTGCAAATGAGGGCTGGGGTTCATGGCCGAATGACCTGTGCACCTGCAGGTGGTTTGAATTGAAAAGTTTCAGAAGGCAACTTCACATTAACTTCGAAATTCTGAAAATTCAAACGCGATGTTTGACCTAAGCCATCGACAATTTCAAGCGCCGCCAAAGCAGGCACATTCAAACTTGCGCCAGAAGCGGGCTTGAGTCCTACACGAATGAATTGAACCGCACCTTCAGATTGCTTGGGTGTGGCTTTGACCCACTGCAAGCCTTCAGAGTCTGGCTCTGCAATTAAATTGAATTCAGCTTGGAGTGCTTTCAAATCACCCGAGGAGGCGATCAATGCTACAGGTGTTTGCCCAAGCAACTGGCTTTGTTTGCGCACAGTGACTTGGTTCAAATCGGCGTCATAAAGCCAAAGCGACTGGCCGTCAGACACCATGGTTTGCACAAATGGTTTTTGGTAAGCAAAACGAAACTGCTGTGGCTTTTGAAATTCAAACGTGCCAGAAGAGGTTTTTCGGCGTGGGGCTTGGTCGGCTTTGGCAGGTGAACTTACCACCTGTGTAAATTGCGCTCGCCCAGTATTGCTAAGTTGTAGAAATTGGCGCAAAGACTCTAGGGCATTGGTGTTAGCTTGAGCCAACGCAAGTGGCGCAAGACCAAGCCATACAACAAAGATCCAAAAAAATTGAAACTTGGCTTTCATTCTGGCAATGAAGTTTGCTAGCGAACGTTTATTCAGTGCGCGAGGGCACCAAAATTTCACGCTGGCCGTTGCTGCTCATGGAGCTGACCAAGCCCGCTTTTTCCATCTCTTCAACCAAGCGTGCAGCCCGGTTGTAGCCAATTTTCAAATGCCGCTGAACCAAAGAAATGCTGGCTTTGCGATTTTTCAAAACCACTTCAACGGCTTGGTCATACATCGGATCTTTTTCAGTATCGCCACTTTCGCCGTAGCCTGTGTCCTCGCCATCGGTGGCACCACCTTCCAGCACGCCCTCGATGTAATCTGGCTGACCTTGCGTTTTCAAATAGCTCACCACGCGGTGTACTTCTTCGTCACTCACAAAGGCACCGTGAACTCGAATGGGGAAGCCAGTAC
>CANNNB010000013.1 GCA_947505995.1 Comamonadaceae bacterium | reverse complement strand
TGGCGACTCAATGCGAAGCTGGTGCCCTACGTCCTTTTGGCACCCTTTGTTCTATTGTTTTTAGTTTTTGGTTTATTCCCGCTTTTGTTCTCTTTGTTTCTGGCCTTTCAAAGTTGGGAACCAACATCTGGACTAGGTACCATGACTTACGTGGGGCTAGACAACTTTATCTTCACGCTAGAAGACGAGTGGTTTTGGAAATCAATTCAAAACACGTTTTGGCTGGCCGCTGTGTCTGGTATTCCTCAGCACCTGGTTGCAATCCCGTTGGCTTGCGTCATTCATGCTCAGTTCAAGCGAACACGCAATGCCACAGTGGGTGCGTATTTTCTACCTTACATCACCTCGACTGTGGCCATTGCCATGATGTTCAGCACTTTGTTTTCAACTGACTATGGATTGATCAACCAGACCATCGCAAAAGCTGCTCAATTGCCTTTCATCGGTGGCTTATTTCCACAACAGCCCATTGATTGGCTGGGTGAGTCTCAGTTCATTAAACCTGCTATTTCATTCGTTGTGTTTTGGAGATATGTTGGATTCAACACCGTCTTGTACTTGGCAGCGCTGCAAACAATTCCGAAGGACATGTACGAAGCCGCGACCATGGATGGTGCTAACGCTTGGAAACAGTTTTGGTACATCACCTTGCCTAGCCTCAAACCAATGATCTTTTTCGGTGTCACCCTAAGCCTGATTGGCGGACTTCAATTGTTCGAAGAGCCCTTCATTCTGACTGGCGGAAGGGGAGGGACAGATCAATCGGGAATGACCACTGCAATTTACATGTACCGCACGGCATTTGATTTCAATGACTTTGGAACTGCAAGTGCACTGTCATGGATCCTTTTCATATTCGTTGCTGTACTGACTTGGCTCACCAATTTGGCTTTTAAGCCCAAGGGGGATGTCACATGATGGTGAAACATCGTGAATCTTCCAGCAATCAGTTTGTCAGTGTTTTCTCTGCTTATCTCTTAGTGGGATTGGGCAGCCTGATCATGTTGGCGCCTTTTTATTTCATGTTTGTATTTGCCACGCACAGCAAATCGGAAATTTTCACACTACCACCACCTATGTGGCCTGGCACTTCTTTTTTTGAGAATTTAAAAATTCTGACTGAAAAAATACATTTTTGGAGCAGCCTAGGTTGGAGTCTTTACATTGCTTTGGCTTCGACTGCATTGACCCTCATTTTTTGCTCGATGGGAGGATATGCATTTGCCATGTTTGATTTCAAGTTTAAAAAACCATTGTTCCTGCTGGTGATGGGAACCATGCTCATCCCTTCTTTTTTAAGCATGATTCCTACTTTTATGATCATGGACGTTCTTGGGTGGATTGACCAACCTCACGCCCTTTACATTCCGGGTGCAGCCAGTGCGTTTGGAATTTTTCTAATGCGTCAATTTGTTTTGACATCTATTCCACGTGACCTGATAGAAGCGGCACGAATGGATGGTTGCTCTGAACTTGGCATCTACGCGCGCATTGTTTTGCCCTTGCTGCAACCAGCATTGGGTACCCTGGGCCTTATCACTTTCATTGCCTCCTGGAACAACTTCATTGGACCATTGGTTGTCATGCGCTCGCCAGAAATGTACACATTGCCACTGGCGCTCAGAAGCATGCAAAGCCCTGTTGACACAGAGTGGGGCGCCTTGATGGCCGGCTCTGCCATTGCAACGCTGCCTCTTTTAGTTTTGTTTGCATTTTCATCTAAGCGATTGATTGAAGGCTTGACGACAGGCGCCGTCAAGTAAGACACATCATTTCCATCTCATTGATTTACAAAGAACATGTTTGAATTAACTGACTCAATGCTCAAGAAAAAGTTTCCAGCGAATTTCAAATGGGGCGTCGCCACAGCTGCCTTTCAAATTGAAGGTGGCGGTCAGGCAGATGGCAAAGGCCCTTCAATTTGGGATAGGTTTTGTGAACAAACTGGCGCAATCGCAGATGGCAGTAACGGACTGATAGCCTGTGATCACTATACAAAATGGCGCGACGATATCGACATGATTTCAGAGTTGGGCGTAAATACCTATCGCTTGTCTATTTCGTGGCCTCGCGTTCAACCCAAAGGTCAGGGCGATTGGAATTCAAAGGGCTTAGATTTTTACGATCGCATTATCGACACACTTTTTGAGAAAAATATTGAGGCATCTGTCACCTTCAATCATTGGGATCTGCCAGATGCTCTTCAACAAATGGGCGGTTGGGCTAATCGTGAGACTGTCAATCGATTTGTAGACTATGCGCAAACTGTGGCTCGCCGAATCGGTGATCGCGTGCATTCGTTCACAACTCATAACGAACCATGGGTCATTGCGCAACTCGGGCATGAAACAGGTATCTTTGCCCCTGGCATTAAGCACAGAGGCGTTGCAGCTCAAGTTTCACACCATCTACTGCTAAGCCACGGCTTAACTTTGCAAGCTCTTCGCGCTGAGCATCAAAAAGCCAAATTAGGCATCGTTTTGAATTTAGCACCGATGCACTCCGCGACTGAGTCAGCTGAAGACTTAGAAAAAACCAAACTGGAAGATGGCAGGTTGTTGCGTTGGTACATGGACCCCCTTTTCAAGGGCCACTATCCCGCTGACGTTTTGGAATTTTTAGGACATGATGCGCCTCAAATTTCGGCAGGAGACATGGCCCAAATTCAGCAACCTCTTGATTTCTTGGGGGTCAACTATTACTCTCGCTCAGTGGTCAGCGCTTCGGGTTCATGGGATGTGGAAAAAAGCGGGTTGGCATTGACCGACATGCAGTGGGAAGTCTATCCACAAGGCTTAACAGAGTTGTTGGTTCGACTTCATCGCGACTACACCCTCCCTGACATTTACATCACTGAAAATGGAGCTGCTTTTAAAGATGAATTCGTCAACGGTGGTGTCCGTGATGAAAATCGCATTCAATACTTGCAGCAGCACATTACTGCACTGGCAAAGGCCATGGATCTTGGTGTCCCAATTGCAGGTTATATGGTTTGGAGTTTGATGGACAACTTTGAATGGGCCAGCGGTTACGAAAAAAGATTTGGCATTGTTCACATTGATTATGAGACCCAAAAACGAACACTCAAAGACAGTGCGCTTTGGTTGATGCATTTTTTAAAGGATGCGCCTCATCAAGTTGCAGCCAGTATTGAAAAATCTTCCGATCCCGTTGTCATTGCACAAGAAAGTTAAGTTCATGGGACACGTTGTACTTAAAAATCTGCACAAATCTTACGGCGACAATAAGGTTATCAAAGGCATCGACTTAGAAGTTCATGATGGAGAATTTTTGGTCTTTGTAGGACCTTCTGGGTGCGGAAAATCAACGACATTGCGCATGATTGCAGGACTGGAAGAAATCAGTTCTGGCCAATTAATCATAGACGGTGAGGATGCCACACACATTCACGCTGCAGATCGCGGCGTGGCTATGGTGTTTCAGAGTTACGCTCTTTATCCGCATATGACCGTTGAAGAGAATATGGGCTTTTCTCTGAAAATGTCAGGTGTCAAAGACAAAGATCGCCAAATTCAAGTCCGCCAAACAGCAGAAGTTTTGCGCATTGAGTCTATGCTCAAGAAATATCCGAAAGAGCTTTCCGGAGGTGAGCGCCAGCGCGTTGCGATTGGCAGGGCCATTGTCCGAAAACCCAAGGTCTTCCTTTTTGACGAACCACTTTCGAATCTTGACGCAGCATTGCGTGTCAATATGCGCATTGAGCTCTCTAGGTTGCACAAAGAGTTGGGAACCACCATGATTTATGTCACCCATGATCAGGTGGAAGCCATGACGATGGGCGATCGGATTGCTGTGTTCAACAAAGGAAAGATTGAGCAGCTTGGCGCACCTTTGTCTCTTTACGATGCCCCATGCAACCAATTTGTTGCAAGCTTTTTAGGCTCACCTCGAATCAATCTGATTGAACAACCCAACTTCAATTCAGCCTCTGAAATACTAAAGCCTTGGTGGAACGAATTTTCAAATTATTTTGAATCTCAACCTCATTGCATTGGCATCAGACCTGAACATGTCGGCATCGTTGATGCTGGGCAGGGGCTGCCAGCTAAAGTTGTATTGGCTGAGCACTTGGGTGACGCTTCTATTTACCATTGCCAAGTCGATGGCGTGACAAACTTGCTGAATGTCAAAATGAGCTCAGAGAAAAAACTCCAAAGTCACGACCGCATAGGTTTAAGCTTTCATCGCCCATCTATTTTAGGATTTGATTCAAAGGGTCTCCGAATCAATTAACGTCATCGAATCCTTGACTCAACTTACAAATTCTTCAAACAACAAAAAGCCTTGGAACTGCACCTGCAATTCCAAGGCTTTTTTTCAGACTTGTTAATTTCTACTTAGACCAATACACGTTGTCGATGTAAATCTTTGTTTTATCGTTCAAGTTATTGGCTTTACCAGTGGTGGCATACCTATCGGCAATCACGAGGGGATTGGTCACTTTGCTTAAATCTAATTTAGACTTAGTGGCGTCAGTCATGCCGTAGGCCATGGCACCACGCGGTGTGATGGCGCTAATGGGTATTGAAACATTGCGCCAAGTGCCATCGTTCAAATAACCGTAGGTATTGTTGGCAGGATCAACTGTTAAGTAAACGTCGTAAGCGCTGCCCGCAGTCGTGGTCCCTGTTAAAAATCCTATTTCAATTTTCCCAGGGTAGCTTGTCTTGATACTGAAATTCAATTTACCTGTTGAGGCGAATTGAGAAAGGTCGTCTGAAGTGGTTTGCAATGCAGCGATCAGGCCCCAACCCCAGCTGGTGGGTGCAGGTGTAATTTCTAAAGAGTTGGGCCCATCCCCAGTTGCAAAGCTGGTTGAGCTGCTGCCTGCATAAGCAGTTGCGGGATTGTCCCAGCCAACCCACAAAATTGACTCTGATGGCCTGACTTCACCAGCAGTGGTGTTGTCTGAAAAAATTGTGTAGCGATTTGCTGTCACAACACCGTTGCTCTGTGTGGGAATATAGTAAAGGGCATCTGCAGATGTGTATCCACCTGTTTCCCAAACACTATTGGGATAAAGAGACTGCACAACATATCTCGCTTTTCGATCGACATTGAATAATCCCCATTTGTCGTCTGCTTTTTTCCATGGCTCATCAAAAGCCTCAAAGTAGAAAATACTCTTGGGTTTTGCAGTAGCACTGGAGTTCATCCAAGCCGTCAAACGGTCAAAATACATTTTTTGATTGACAGGATGTGCTCGGTAATTTTCGCCACCAGAAGCTACGGCCTTCCATCCAGTTTCACCAATCACAATGGGTGTATTGGATAAACCCAAGCTGTCCATGTACGTTCTGACAGCGTTGAAATCGCTCTTAGCTGCACCAATTGCAGCATCCATCATGGCCTCTGCCCGCAGGTTGGCGGCTTTATCTGACTGTTGCCAGTTCCATTTGTTTGCATCGTGAATTGAGTCGGCCAGTGGGTAAGTATGCATAGCCACAAAGTCAACCACATTCAAGATTGCTTTGGGGTCTTGATTGTTGCTTGCCTTGGCAAAAAATGCCCAGTTGTCATCGGTGGTGACAGGTTGAGTGACTTGGCTTCGAACAGCGTTGATGTATTTCACCATCTCCGTCACAGGCACTGCGTTGAACGACCAGTTCACCATGGTTTCGTTGCCAATACTCAAGGCTAAAACAATACTTTTGTGGTTATTGGCTAGGGCAACTGCTCTGGCAATTTCTGCGTCATTCATGGCAGCAGCATTTCCAGATTGAATCCATACCCCCAACATCACTTTAATATCTAGGTTATTGGTTTTGATGGTTTCTAAAACCACTTTTGCCATGGCATCGCTGCTGTTGAACAATCGAATCAATGTGAAACCGCCATCTTGCAACAACCGTAAATCTTGCAGGACATTAGCGGGCGTGACCACCTCATTTTGAAAATTATTGCTGTCGGTGCTGGTGCTGCGATAAGGTGCATATGAAACAGCTTTGCGTGTGCCAAAGTCTGCACTCAAAGCTCGAATTTGAACGCCATTGGATGGCACAACACCTCCGCCTCCACAGGCTAGCAACACCAAGGCAATGCATGCAGACATCATTACCACTATGTAGCGTTTTACCAAAGTTGTCATGTTCATTTTTTCAAAGTTAATCATGGATGTGCTCTCTCAATTTAGAACACGTAAACAGCGCCTAAGCCAGCCCAATTGCCTGAGCGTGTGACGCGTGAATCTACATTGGTAAATGCAGAGTTGCCAGGCATTGACATGGGGGCTAAACCAAGTCTCGCAAAGTTGACCATGCCCACAAATCCATACACTTGAAGGCCGCGCCCTGCGTCATATCCCAGTCCCAGTGTATTGATGAGTGCAGCATTGCTCTGCCCCCTCTCACTTGGATTTTTGGTGCTTGCTTTGCCTAAATAGGTAAGGCCTGTATGAGCCGTCCACTGCCCCATTTTGTATCTTGCACCAAGCATCACATCTGTCGATCTTGCCGCATAGCCTGGATTGGGCACGCCATTCAGCTGACCATTCCAATCGACATTGAACATGTTGTTCCACTGCGCTCCCGCACCAGGCACCGTGATGACCGCATATGCACCAGTCCAACGGTTGGCGCGAAGTCCGCCTGAGAGTTCAATTCTTGAATCAAGTTGGTATCGGCCCATGACCATGCCAATTGATTGGCCAGAGCCTCCCAACTTGGCGTCGTCCGCTGTATTGGCTGTGAGGCTGGTGAATGGCCCATGGCTCCATGCTTGTGGATTGCCATTTCTGCCATCTTGAAACATCGCATCAATGACCAAATCGCCTTTGTGATACTGCGCATACAGTTCAAGAAATTGTGGCTTGTGAATCTTGAAATCACGGTTACCCTGGTCGTAACTGGCTTCAAGGACCAGATCACCTTGGGCAACATCAAGTATTCGCGATGTATACCGCACTGCTTTGGTAAGCAAACCATATCCCGCACCACTTGAGCCCCAGACATCAGCAACGCCCACATTGGTTCCATAGGGATAGTCGGCAATGCTCCATGTTCGGGTGGTCATGGCACCAATTCGAACACTGCCATAGTCGTCATGACTTACAGCAAGATTTTTTTCATACCAAAAACCAGGAATATCGACCTTGCCATCGCGCCATCTCTGACTGACCAGCGCATTGAATTTGTAGCCTTGTCCGAGGTCGTATTTCATACCCAGCCATGGTTGAAACAGCGTTACGTTTGTATTGCTGGTGCCGTAAGGCTTGCCCACGACCAAATCATCGGCCCAGATTCTTTGCTTGTTCTCCAAGGGAAAAACTTGACAGTCGTTGCAGTGATTGCTGCCTCTTTGAACTTCTGCTTTGGCAAAACCCGTCAGACTGAACATGCCCTCAGGACCAAAGTCAATGGCATGGCTTGAAGCGCTGGTCAGGAGCAACAGTATCAAGGCGATGGGCTGAAAACGGCTGCTTTTGCGTGAGATAAATGGCAAGGATAGATGTGTCATAGTTTCATTGATTTGAAAGCGCTTTCATAATCTTAAATTGAGCGCGATTTTTCGTCAAGGATCACACCCCCTCGTTTACCCTTAAATTTAATGAATTTTTAGAAATATCATTGCACAATCTGGTATTTTGAAAGCGCTTTCATTATGATGAACACGCATTTGACTTGGTCGACACAATTGGGACAAAAATGACTCTTACTCGTTGCATTGCTTTTTGCATATCGAACGCATTTGGCTTGTTTTTTTTCTTAGCCCCGTCAATGGCGTACGCTCAAAACGTCAACGTTGGCTTAGGCAGCTACACCCTCAACCCCAAAGGTCAAGATCCTCGCCCACCCTCTGCACCCTTCAGAACACCTGAGTTATTGACGAAAGCAGCGCCGACCAATCAGTGGTATTCCTCGTTAATTTTTCATGAAAAGCCAGAGGCACTTTTTGCACATCCTTTCAGTGTCAAGCCCACTGACTCTGGCATTGAAGTTGCCTTGCCTCGCCAAGAAGTAGTGCCCACTGAGAGGCAAGATGTTGAGATTCATTTTGCGCACCAAAATCCTGTTCGAGTTTCAAGCCCCAGCTTGAATTTAGGTAAGGCCAAATTGGCACGCTCAAGTGACTGGTCAATTGATATCAGCCAAGCTCAAGGTCAAGATCGACTCCTCACCACTGTCACACACGGCAGTCCTTATGTTTACTTCCAAGTCAGTCGAGGAAATTTACGAATCGATTTGCTCTCCATTGGTAAAAAAATAGACAGTTTGTCTGGCCAACCCTTAGAGCTTCCATCGCATCAATTGGTTTTAGAAGTGAATGGACAAATATTCACTTTGTTTGGCCCAACCGGTGCGAAGTGGGAAGCAATCAACGAAAGATCTTGGACCATTCTTTTACCTGAGGGCAAAGGCTATTTGTCTTTGTCCGCTTTGCCTGAATCGACTTTTTCTGCCTTCAAATTGATTCAAGATCACGCTTACGCTTTTGTTTCAGATACCCGAGTGAGTTGGGAGTTTGATGCTGCAAAAAGTAAAGTGAAAACCAAATTTGAAGTCAGCAGTCAATTGATGGAGGGCGCCCAAACAACACCGCTGCTTGGGCTCTACCCTCATCATTGGCATCAAAACGCCAGTGTCACTGGTACATTGGGTCCCGCATATGAAAGCCTCCGTGGGCCCATAAAGCTGCTTGCAGCAAGCTCGTTCACAACAGACTTTACCTATAACGGCTTTGTGCCTTTTTGGCCTGGCTTGAAGGACCCAGTTCAAGCCAAAGAATTGAGCGACATCACGAAAACTGATGTGAGAAACGCTAGGCGAATGATGCTTGAGATTGGCGTTGGTCCCTATTGGCAAGGCAAAGGACTGCAGCGCATTGCCAAACTCATGGACGTTGTTGAGCAGCAAGGCGATTTAGGAGCTCGCGACCAGTTGTTGTCAACCTTAAAGACGCGAATTGAGCAATGGTTTTCGGGCAAAGACAACAAAACCTATTTTCATTTAGACAAGTCTCTTGGTACCGTCATTTCTTACCCTGAAGAATATTTCAGCATTGAACAAATGAACGACCATCATTTCCACTACGGTTATTGGATCCGCACCATGGCCGATATTGCTTTGCGCGATCCAACTTGGGCTAGTTCATCGCAGTGGGGGGGCATGGTTAACTTGCTCATCGCAGACATCGCTAGCAGCGAACGCGGTCGATCAGACTTCCCCTTCTTGCGAAACTTTGACCCTTACGAAGGCCATTCTTGGGCGTCTGGTGTTGGTCTTGGTGCTCATGGCAACAACCAAGAGTCCTCCTCAGAGGCTATCAACGCGTGGGCAGGCTTAATCCAATGGGGAGAACTGACGGGCAATGCACAACTTCGTGACTTGGGCTTGTACCTCTACACCACGGAAATCGAAGCCATTCAGCATTACTGGTTTGACAGTCATGGGCTTGTTTTTCCAAAAGCATATAAAAATGCAGAAGTCAGTATGGTGTTTGGCGGCAAATATGCCCACAACACTTGGTGGACAGACGAACCACGTCAAATCAAAGGTATCAACCTGCTACCCATCACCACATCTTCTTTGTACCTTGGGCGCGCACCCGATCACGTTAAGCGCAGCGTGGCCACCCTAGGGCCTGAAACTGCGGTCTTTACATCTCGAGGAAAATACGCAAATCCACCTGATATTTGGCAAGACATCTTTGCCAAATACTTAGCGCTTGCCGATCCCGCACAAGGTCTTGCATCCTGGAAACGCTGGGGCTCGTTTGAGCTGGGTGACACGCGAAGCCACACGTTGCATTGGCTTTACAGCCTCAACAGCATGGGCGCGCCTGATTTCAGTGTGACAGCCAACACCATTTTCTATTCCGTCTTTAAGGACGCCTCTGGCCGTAAAACCTATTTGGCTTTCAACTCGGGTAAAGCAGACTTGAACGTTCAATTCAGCGATGGGAAGTCCATGTCAGTCAAACCTGGAAATTTGCTGCGTGAAAACTAAAGCGCTGTGTTTGTTAACGGTTATCACGATGATTTTTCTCACTTCATGCGGAGGCAGCGATCAAACACCATCTCAAATTACGGGTAATGTCACGACACCAGTTAACGATTTGCAGACAAGTCCGTCCACCAAACCAGGATTGACACTTGTTTGGTCGGATGAGTTTGAAAAGAATGGCTTGCCAGATCCTACGAAATGGGCTTTTGACACAGACCGGAATCGATTGGGTTGGTATAACAATGAAAAACAATATTACGCAGCTAATCGTCTCGAAAATTCACGCGTTGAAAACGGTAAATTGATTATTTCAGCGCGCAAGGAAAGGCTAGTCTCTGCGGCCGATTTTGGCGGTCAAAATTACACATCAGCAAGGTTGGTGACAAGAGGTCTTGCCAGTTGGACTTACGGATTTTTTGAAATTCGAGCCAAACTGCCATGTGGTCAAGGGACTTGGCCTGCTATATGGACTTTAGGTGTTGGCGGCGCCAAAGGCACGGTGTGGCCAGATGATGGCGAAATTGACATTATGGAATTTGTGGGCAGCAAACCATCAGAGGTTTTTGCCACCGTACACAACCGAAAGTACAACTGGCAAGGTGGCACACCCCCTGCAACATTCAGCGCTTCAGTTCCTGATGCCTGCACCACATTTCATAACTACCAATTAACTTGGACACCAGAAAAAATCAGCATCGGCGTTGATGATCGTATTTACTTCAACTACTTCAACCCAAAAAATGGCGATCTTCAAGCTTGGCCTTTTGATCGACCTCAATATTTGCTTTTGAACATTGCCATTGGCGGCGATTTAGGCGGCAGAGTTGACGACAGCATTTTCCCAGTTGAGTTTCAAGTTGAGCACGTGCGAATTTACAAAAATTAAGTTTGTGAAATCTGAGCGAGATGCTCTTTTGACCTTTGGACAGCTCATCCAAGTTGACCTTGGTGTTGGCGCTTTACCACCCCTAGGGAAAATCCCTAGGCCGTTTTGATTGCAAATTAAACGTCTCAAATTTATGATCTTGAAAGCGCTTTCAGATAGCGCTTTCACTATATGCGTATCTGTCATTCTTTGGAGACATTCATGAAATTCATTTCTAACCGTTGGCTACTTTCAGCAGCTTCCATTTCAGTTGCAGCTCTAGTAGCCGCTTGCGGTGGCTCCAGCACGCCACCACCTGTTGCGCAAGCAACACTCGTGGCCGCCGCTACCAAAACTGCACTTAAAGTTGGACAAACTACTACTTTGAGTACAACTGGTGGCAGTGGCAGTGGTGCAGTAACTTTTTCAGTCGCTTCTGGGGGTTGCGTCATTTCAGGAACAACACTGACTGCGCCTAGTGCAGCTGCCACCTGCAGTGTGACAGCAAGCAAAGCTGCTGACACTGCTTTTCTAGTTGCGACTTCTACCCCTCTCACAATCAATGTGACTGCAATCTCCGCAGTAACATTTTCTACAGGCTATTCATCTGCTGACGCAGACACAGTCAATTATTCAAGAGCAGGGCGCTCGGTTGAAGGCGGCGCATTCAATTGGTACCAAGATTCAGCTCCAGGCGCAAGCGATTGGAGCCAATTTTGGTGGAATGGGGTTTCAGCCCTTACAGAAAATGTCCCTAATTTCTACTTTGGACTTGGATTTGCATCCACGACTTCAGTTCCTTACATTGGCGCATATGTGAAAGCACCAAGTGATGCCTCAGTGACGCTGGATGGTCAGACAAAACTCAAAATTGCACTTTGGGGCAATGATGAATTAACAAGCCGCAAATTACCAACATTTAAAGTTTTCATTCAATCGAAAGACAGCTATCAGAGTGGCGGATGCTACTTAGAGGTTGAAGCTGGCGCTCTCGTTGCACCCCAAGCAATTGGTGCACAAACATATACTTTGAATCTAAGTGATTTCAAAATTAAAAACAATTGCACAGGCAGTAACGTTACAACGGCAGCTGAAATTTTGGCAAAGCCAATTGGTGCAATTCATGTACAAGTACTTAAAGCCAACATGTATTTTTCAGGCACCGCCCTATCTGCCAACGGTATCAATGTTGGACCTATTTCTTTTCAACCTTGAAACTGCATAGAAACTCTTTCCTGAAAGTTCATTAAAGAGTTTACAAATTATTGGCCATTGATTTGGCTGATATCACCCAATTGGGCTGAGTTCTGTTTTCCACAGTTCTCAGCCTTTTTTATTTGAGTAACTTAGATAGAAAATGAAATAAATTCATTGCGTCTTAATTTGCGAAAGGTCCGATCATTTAGCCGCCGCCTTAGGCTTCTCCCCCGTAGCTTTGTTCATGCAAACAATCTTGGCCGGCTTTTCTTTGTATTCGTATTTACTGCAGCCTTCCCCTGACTCCTTTTTCTCGACATGCTGAGGCAAAGAGTCTGCCGTTGCTTTAGGCCGCGTGATGCGCTCAGGCACTAAAGATCTTTCTAAGGGTTTTTTGTCATCACCTTTTTTAGGTGGGTCACTCGCATGGGCATTCAATGCGAACAACATGACCAACGCAAGTACGAATTTCATGAGTTCCTCACAGTTCAGTTTTGAACCATGCCTGATTCTGATCCAATTTGGGACAGAAAACAACACAGCACAGCACTCTATTTTGGGCAACACTGCCTAGGCGTCCCATTGGAATACCTCTTCCAACGGCTGCTATGGTCTGACGGGCAGTTCAAATACTTTAAAGGTCTGAATCCAAAATCACCTCTGTACCCGTCTAATGCACATTGAATCAAGGAGAACCTTATGGATTTTGGAACCACACTCAAGCACATTGCCCCTTTTGCCATCCCTCTGCTGGCACTTTGCATCCCCATCATTCACATCCTCATGGGTGGCGTCGTGCGCATTAGACGCCATCAACAGTTGCACGAAACCATTCGGCATATGACGGAAAAAGGTTTACCCATTCCTGAGGAACTGATCGACGCCGTCGTATCAGGCAACGAAAGCCAGCCCAAAACTTGGTCACCCACCTCACAATTGCGCTCAGGCATCATCAATATCTCTATTGGCCTTGGCTTGATGGTTCTCTTGCTTGCAGCCAACCCTTCAGAGGAGTTGTGGTGGGGCGTGGGTGCGGTGCCTTTCATCATTGGTCTTGGGTTTTTGGTCATTTGGCGAATTGAGTCAAAAAAATCTTAACCGAATGCAGTTTTTTAAATTTAGCGCATGACACTCACCCCGCCGCCGACGGACGAAGATCTCGTCCGTATGGCGCGCCTGAAGCCTCACAGCGATGCCTTCGCTTTGCTCATACAGCGGCATCAATCTCGACTTCGACTCTATCTGCGCAGTCTGTGTGGCAACAGTGATTTTGCAGATGAGCTCGCACAAGACACGCTGCTCAAAGTTCATCGTTCCTTGGCTCAATTTAAGTTTGAGTCGAGCTATAAAACTTGGTTGATGACAATTGCCAGAAACACATTCTTAGATCAAGCCCGTCTGGTCAGCTATGCTGCAAATATTCTTGACCAACATACAGAGGGGCAGCATCGGTCAGAAAGCTCTGATGAGAGCTCATCGAAAGCAGAAAATAGGCACATGTTTATCATTGACTTGAACAAGGCCATGAGGAGTCTGAGTCAAGCTGAACGCGAAGTTATTGCACATTGTTATTTCGCAGACCTTTCTATGGAAGAAACCGCAAGTGTTTTGAACATGCCACTCGGAACCGTCAAAACCCATTCGAATCGTGCGCTAATTAAACTCAGAAATGAGTTGCAAGCTTGGAATCAAAATGACTCACACTAAGGAGCAAAGTATGGAAGACCCCCTTAACCAAAAATTTGATCTTTGGTTGAAAGATGAAATTGCATTGATTCAGCTTGATGACATTAAATTAACACAACAAGTACTGAAAAAAATTCAATCAACACAGATAGAAACAGCTTCACCTTCTGAGACATGGACCGATTGGTCTTGGATACTTTGTGCCATGACACTGGGGAGTTTGCTGGCTCAGTATCTGACAAAAATCGATACAGACACACTCACAGGTCCTGTTGTTGAGAGTTTGATTCTTCTGGTTGCCATGATGGGCGCTGCTTGGCAGTGTCAACGTACTTGGGGATCGTCACACTGAAAAATCAAGCCTCTTTGATTTGGCAAGATGTGACTCAAATTAGTAGGCTTACACACCACCGCACAAATTCTTACATTTCTAGTTTGAACTGTTTGAATGACCAAATTGCACGCATCATTGAATGCCCTGTTCTCATGAAATGGCGTTCAGATGGACATCCATCAATCCAGCAACACCCTCACTCTGTCAGAGGCGCCTGTTGTTCATTACCTCCAGCAAACTTGGGAATTAGCGGCGCTTCTTAGAGCCTCTGACATCCATTTCGAGCCCTTCGAAAATTTTTACCGTGTTCGCTTGCGAGTCGATGGTGTGTTGCAAGAAATTTCACCGCCGCCATTTGAGTTCAAGGAGCAAATTGCCTCTCGCATTAAAGTTTTGTCACGTTTAGACATTGCCGAAAAAAGACTGCCACAAGACGGCCGCATGAACCTAGGCCTCAAAAATGCACAACGCCTCAATTTGCGGGTAAGCACACTGCCTACGCTGTTTGGAGAAAAGATCGTGGTGCGCATTTTGCCAACCGATTTGGCCAAGCTCAACTTGGATCATTTGGGTTATGGCGTGGCCGATAAACAAAAACTGCTTGAAGCTATTCATAAGCCTCACGGCATGATTTTGGTCACTGGGCCCACAGGTTCAGGCAAGTCTCAATCTTTGTATGCCTGCTTGAATTTGCTGAATCGGCCTGAAGTGAACATTGCCAGCGTAGAAGATCCCTCAGAAATTCAATTGGCAGGCATCAACCAAGTTAATGTTAAAGAAAGAATTGGGCTTAATTTCGCCACAACACTTCGCTCTTTTTTACGCCAAGACCCCGATATTCTGATGGTTGGAGAAATCAGAGACCACGAAACGGCAGACATTGTCATGAAGGCTTCTCAAACTGGTCATTTGGTGCTGTCTACTTTGCACACACAAGATGCCCCCAGCGCTTTAATTCGCCTTCGCAACATGGGCGTTGCCACCTACAACTTGGCCTCTAGCATCAGCGTCATTTCTGCACAGCGCCTGGTTCGCCGCTTGTGCTTGCACTGTCGAAAGCCTATCAGCGTGTCTTCTCAATCATTGAAAGAATTAGGTTTGCAGTCTTTCGCAGGTCAAGCTGCGCCACAGCACCATTTTCATTCGGCACAAGGCTGCTCTCAGTGTCATAAGGGATACTGGGGGCGCATCGGTTTGTTTCAAGTTATGCCCATCACTGCGGCCCTGCAGCATTTAATTTTACAAAATGCCAGTCGACAAGAGTTGACGTCCCAAGCCGAAAAAGAAGGCGTCTGCACACTGCGCCATGCAGGGCTTCTCCAAGCCTCAATGGGCATCACATCTTTGGCCGAAGTCATGGCCCATACCGATGTCGCTTAATGCCGCCCTCTCGCGTGCTGCGGCCAGACGCCAAGTTGCACCAGTTCAAGTTAGCCAAAGCAAAGCTGTACCAGCCAAAACACTAAGCGTTTTTACACGACAGTGGTCAGCTCTCATGAGCGCTGGCATTCCAATCTCGCAAGCTTTTGAATTGCTAAGCCAAAGCATAGTAGGAACACGAGCCACTCAGAAAGCCTTTGGTAACACATTGCAAACACTTCAAACCGAGCTCAATGCCGGCCAGTCGCTGCACATTGCTTTCAAAAAGCACCCGCAAGTATTTAACCAACATTACTGCAGCTTGTTGTATGCAGGCGAGTCAGCTGGCATCTTAGACAAAATTCTAGACCGGCTGGCAGACACCCTTGAAGCCCACGCTGCATTGAAAGCCAAACTCACAAATGCGCTTATCTATCCTGCCAGCATTTTGCTGATCTCTATCGCGGTGCTTGTGGTGATCTTGCTTTGGGTGGTCCCTGTCTTTGAAGATGTTTTCAAGAGCATGGGCGCATCTTTGCCATGGGCAACACAGCAATTGATCAACATGAGCTTTTGGGTGGGGCATTGGGCAGGCACCATTTTGGTTGCCACATTGGCACTGATGAGCTTGCTTCGATGGATCCATCAAAGGTCCTTGAAGTTCCAAATCTATTTCGAAAAATTGATCTTTTCCAGTCCCGTTGTAGGGCCGCTTTTGAAAACTGCCATGATCGTCAAATGGGCACAGACTTTGTCGGCTTTGCTTCAAGCAGGCATTCCTTTGGCTGAAGCACTGGCACCCGCTTCAGCCGCCAGCGTCTCGCCCAATTTGGCGAAAGCCACGCTTGCACTGATAGAACGCATACAAGAGGGCCAAAGTTTAAGCACAGCCATGTCAAAATCCAACTTATTCTCTAGCATGACCATTCAGATGTGCGCCATTGGTGAAGAGACGGGATCTCTTGACGCCATGTTGCAACGTGCCGCCAAACTCATGGAGTTCGATGTGAACCAACAAATTGGCAATCTGTCTACACTCCTAGAACCCATCATCATGGTGGTACTGGGTTCACTCATAGGCGGCATTTTGTTGGCCTTGTATTTGCCCATCTTCAATTTAGGACAAGTCTTTTGATCAACCCAACTGCATGGCCTCAATTGTGGCTTTCACCTGGCCCCATGGGCTGGGTCTTGCCAAATTTTGCAGAAGTCAGTTTGGCGCAAATCATATTGATGACAGCCATTGGCCTGGTGGTTGGTAGTTTTGTCAATGTGCTCATTCACCGTTTGCCGCAGATGATTTTGAAGGCTGACGAAACTGGCCCCGATCATTTCAATTTATCGACGCCACGGTCGCACTGCCCGCATTGCCTTCACACTTTGAGTTGGTACGAGCTCGTTCCCGTTTTGTCATTTTGTTGGCGCTTTGGCCGTTGCAAACATTGCAATCAGACCATTTCAGTTCGCTATCCCTTGGTCGAAATCCTCACAGCTGCTTTGTTTTGCATGTCTCTACTTAAGTTCGGTTTTGGCTATTCGGCCTTATTAGGGGGCTTCTTTTGCGCTGCGCTTCTGGCCCTTGCATGGATTGACGCCGAGACTTTCCTTCTTCCAGACGTTCTTACTCAAGCCTTGCTGTGGGTGGGCCTCATTGGTAGCGCCTTGTCGCTCACCCCCACCCCACTCATGGACTCACTGTCCGGCGCGGTTCTGGGCTATGGGCTGCTTTGGTTGGTCAGTTGGGGCTTTGAGCAAATTGCTGGCAAAGAAGGCATGGGGCAGGGAGATCTCAAACTGCTGGCTGGTCTTGGTGCGTGGGTCGGCGTTTGGAGCCTATTGCCCTTGCTCTTATTGGCTTCTGTTTCTGGGCTGATTTTTGGGGTCATCCAAAAAATGAGGGGGCAACTGGGTCACAATGGGCACTTCGCGTTTGGACCTTTTTTAGCCTTTTCTGGATTCGCATGTTTCTTTTTGGGCATTTCTATGGGGGCATGACCCGTTGAGCCGCAAGCCAATTCGACTTGGCCTGACGGGAGGCATTGGCAGCGGCAAAAGCACGGTGGCCGGCATCATAGCCGCCGCCGGCGCAGCCGTCATGGACGCGGATGCCATTTCCAGATCACTGACCTTGCCTGGTGGTAGAGCCATGCCTGCTATCTTGGCTGAGTTTGGCGAACAATTGATTGCGCCCGATGGCGCCATGGACCGAGAAGCCATGCGAGCGCTGGTCTTTTCAAACCCTCAGAGCAAGCGCCAGCTTGAAGCCATCATTCATCCCTTGGTTGGGCAAGTTCTGCAAGAAGAAAGCCATGCCGCCATTTCTACAGGCCATGCCTGCTTGGTCTACGACGTGCCCTTGTTGGTCGAGTCTGGTGAACGCTGGCGACGCCAAGTCGACTGGGTCTGCGTGGTCGACTGCGAAGTAGAAACTCAAATTCAGCGGGTCATGGCTCGAAGTCAGCTTAGCCGGGCCGATGTGGAACGCATCATTTCGCAGCAAGCAAGCCGCCATCATCGTCTGGCCAGTGCCGACGCGGTCATTTTCAATGAAGGCATCGATTTAGCTCAATTGAAACACCTTGCCCATGAAATGATGGCCCGCTTCGGGCTATGATCTTGGCACTGAAAGACGCAGCGTGATACTTTACGAATACCCTCTCAACGAACGCACTCGGACCTACTTGCGCCTGCAACATTTGTTTGCGCGCTTCAACCAATTGAGTCAGCGTTCCGAAGCACTCGATCACCACTACGCGCTCACCACGATTTTTGAAATCATGGAGGTGGCCTCGCGTTCTGAATTGAAATCAGAAATCCTCAAAGACATTGAACGACACAAGCATCAACTCAATGGCTACCGCGGAAATCCCTCTATTTCTGAGCAAGCGCTTGACTTGGTCATAGCGCAACTTGACCAACGCTTTGAATCATTGAACAGCATGATTGGCAAAATGGGCAGTGCATTGAGCGAAAGTGAATTTCTCAACAGCATTAGAAGCCGCACAGCCATTCCAGGCGGAACTTGCGAGTTTGACTTGCCTGCTTACCACGCATGGCAACACCATGCACCCGCTGATAGGCAGGCCAATTTGTTCGATTGGTCACAACACTTTGCGCCTTTGGCCAAGGCCATTCAACTCATTCTTAAAATGATGCGCGAGTCTGGCAGTACTCAAAAGGTCATGGCCACAGGTGGCCAGCTTCAGCAGAATTTACCGCAGGGTCGTAATTTCCAATTACTCCGTTTGCGAATTGACGAAAGTTTGAACCTCACACCCGAAATCAGTTGCAACAGATTGTTGGTGGTCATCCGTCTCATGCAACAACAAGCCGATGGCAAATTGCTTGCCAACAAAGAAGACACACCTTTTGAAATGACGCTCTGCTCTTAATCCGCAGACCCCTTTGAACCTGGTGAGATAACGATGAGTGAGCCATCTGCCAAGCCCAAACATGTGAAGTGCCCTACCTGCGGCGGCCCCAGTTTGTTCAGTTCACAAAACGCCTACCGCCCCTTTTGCAGTGCGCGGTGCAAGGGCATTGACCTAGGTGCTTGGGCCAATGAGAGCTTCAGGGTTCCCGAAGACACGCCACCCGATCAAGACAATTTTGGCGACCCTAAATTGCAGTAACGATGGCTTAACTTGAAGCCAGATGTGTGTCACCCACAAAGCCACATTCTTCGGCCAACCAACTTAGAACAGGCACCGTGCCAGGCAACACAGGGACCACTTGGACGGGCAAGCTTTGCCAGGCAAACTGTTGCCCTTCCCGCATTTCCAGCCGACCTTGCCAGCTTCTAACCTTGCAAAAGTTCAGCCTGACCAAAGCATGAGGATAGTCCACCAACTGCTGCCGCCAAATTTGAACTTCATCGATTTTCAAACCAAGCTCTTCTTCAAGTTCCCGCTTTAAGGCCTGTTCAACCGTTTCATTCGCTTCCAACTTGCCACCCGGAAACTCCCAGTAAGCTTCGTACACTTTGCCTGGCGGTCTTGAGGTCAACAAAAATTGATTTTGCGCATTGATCAAAATGCCCACCGCCACATCGACTGTCTTGCGGTCTTGTCCGTCATCACGTTGAAGATGCGCATCCGCCACCAGCAAAGACTGGCCTGCAGCAGAAACCTCACTCATAGAGACCGCTGATGAGATGCGCCCTGCCCCATGCGCCCAACACAATCGCGCGCAAAATGATAGGCCACTCGGCCACTGCGCGAGCCGCGTTCAAGTGCCCACACCAAGGCTTCCGGCCCTGAAGCTTGAATGACGGCTTCGCTGGCTCCCAGAGATCGCAGCCATTGCGCCACGATGGTGAGGTATTCATCTTGCGAGAAGGGATAAAAACTGATCCACAAACCAAAGCGTTCAGACAAAGAAATTTTCTCTTCAATGACTTCACCCGGATGTACCTCACCGTCTTCGGTGTGCGTGTAGGTCAGGTTGTCCTTCATGTGCTCGGGCAACAAATGACGACGGTTGCTGGTGGCATAGATGAGGACGTTGGGTGTCGATGCTGCCACAGAACCATCGAGAATGGATTTCAAAGCCTTGTAGCCACCTTCACCATCTTCAAAGCTCAGGTCATCACAAAAGATAATGAACTTTTCTGAACGGCCAGAGACCACATCGACAATGTCGGGTAAATCGGTCAGGTCTTCTTTGTCGACTTCAATGAGGCGCAAGCCTTGTGTGGCGTAGGCATTCAAACAAGCTTTGATCAATGAAGATTTACCTGTGCCACGAGAGCCTGTGAGGAGCACATTGTTGGCTGGCAAGCCTTTGACAAATTGCAAAGTGTTTTGTTGCAACTTTTCTTTCTGCCCATCAATTTCCTGCAAGTCAGCCAGGTTCATGTCTGACACATGGCGCACAGCTTCTAAGACACC